>NZ_JBQCIE010000137.1:0-28914 GCF_051954055.1 Humibacter sp.
GGCGTGCGTCGCCGCGTTCTGGCCGGTGTACCAGAACACGGACTTCGTGGTCATGGCCGTCGGCGCGATCGTCGCAGGAACAGCCGTGGCGACGTGCGGCGTGTTCCTGCGCTGGTCCACCATGGTCACCACGCTCGTGGCGCTCGGAGCGTTCCTCGTGCTGGGGGTGCCACTCGCCGTTCCGGGCGAGACGCTGTGGCGCGTGGTACCCACTCCGCAGGGTCTCCTCGACCTCGTCACCGCCCTGGCACTGAGTTGGAAGCAGCTCGTGACGATCACGGTTCCGGTCGGCTCGTATCTCACGCTGCTCGTGCCCGCCTACGTTCTCGCGTTCGCCGGCGCGGTCGTGTCCGTGACGGTGGCGTTCCGCTCCCGGGTGCCCGAGCTCGCGCTCGTCCCGCCGCTCGTCGTCTTCACCCTGGCGATCGTGCTCGGTTCCGACACCACCGCGGTCCCGCTTCCGCTCACCGTCGGCGTGGCCGCGCTGAGCGTCGGCTGGCTGATCTGGATGCGCCGCCGTCGCCGCGTCTCCCGCCTGGTCTCCCTGGCCAGTGAGCACGCCGACGGGGTCCGCCGCAGCGAGCGTTCGCTCGCTGCCGCGCGATCGGTCGGCATCGCGGTGCTGGCCGTGGTGCTCGCCCTGATGGCCGCGGCCGGCGCCTCGTCCGGCATCCCGCCCGTGGCGGCGCGAACCGTCGCCCGTTCGACGACCACGCCGCCGTTCGATCCCCGCGACTACCCGAGTCCGCTGTCCGGTTTCCGCTCCTACCTCGAACCCGGCGAGTCCGGCGACGCGCTGTTCACCGTCGACGGCATCGGAGACCTGCACCGGCTGCGCATCGCCACCATGGACGCGTACGACGGCGTCGTCTACTCGGTGGGCACGCAGCCGGGGGACTCGGGCGCGTTCGCCAGGGTGCCCGACACGCTGACCCTGCCGGAGGCATCCACTCACGCGAAACAGCGCAGCGAGACCATCGAGGTGACGATCGACGGTCTCACGGGGCCCTGGCTTCCCACATTCGGCGACCTGCGCAGCATCTCGTTCGGCGGAAGCACGCCCGATGCCCTTCGCGACGGCTTCTACTACAACGCCACCACGGCGACCATGGCGGAGGTCTCGAAGCTGACGAGCGGTGACTCGTACCGCATCACCGCCGACGTCACGCCCACGAAGACGATCGCGGAACTCGCGAAGGCGCGCCCCGGCGACGCGGTGCTGCCGACGCTCGATGCGGTGCCCGCCCGCCTCGACGACACGCTGCACCGCTACGAGGGCGACGCGGCCAGCCCGGGCGCGAAGCTGGCGGAGGCGTTGAAGCAGCTCGCCGACACCGGGTACATCAGCCACGGCATCGGCAACGAGGTGAAGAGCCTCTCCGGTCACGGCGCCGACCGCATCGACGCGTTGCTCGCTGCGCGCCCGATGGTGGGTGACCAGGAGCAGTACGCCGTCACGGCGGCGCTGATGGCGAGGCGCATCGGGTTCCCCGCCCGGGTCGTTCTCGGGTTCTCGGTGCCGCAGAAGGCGAGCGGCGACAGCGTCACGATCACCGGCGGGGATGTGACCGCCTGGATCCAGGTGCAGACCGCGCAGGACGGCTGGGTCGACGTCGACCCCAACCCGCAGGTTCGGCCGATTCCGCAGAAGAAGCCCGACGAGCCGAAGCAGATCTCCCGACCGCAGTCGATCGTGGAGCCGCCGAAGGACAACGTCCAGCACGAGCAGAACCCGCCACCGCAGTCGCACGTCGCCCAGGAGCACGACAACCGGATGCCCGCATGGCTGAGCATCCTGCTCGCCGTTCTCACGGTGCTGGGCTGGATCGTGCTGATCGCCGCGCTCGCCGCGTCGCCGTTCCTTGCGGTGATCGCTGCGAAGTGGCGCAGGAATCGGATGCGACGATCATCGCGCGTTCTCCCGCGGGGACGCATCTCGGGCGCGTGGCGGGAGTTCGCCGACAACGCGGTGGACCACGGCTACCTGCCGCCCCGTGCGGCGACCCGCACGGAGGTCGCCCAGGCCGTCGGCGGTCCCCGGCCCGTGCTGCTGGCGGCGGTCGCCGACCGGTCGGCGTTCGGCCGAGCAGAACCGACGGACGACGACGCGGACCAGGTCTGGAGAGCGGTGGACGAACTGCGCCGTGACCTCGACGGGCGCACCACCAGGTGGGGCAGGCTGCGCGCCCGGATCTCACTTCGCTCACTGGGCGGCTACCGTGGAAACAACCGCGGAAAGGGCGCGGCCCGCGGAAGGAAGCCGCGCTGAGGATGTCCCGATCGGGACAGGCAACTGAGGATGCGTCGCGTAAGGAGGTCGCGGTGAACTGTGCATCATGCGGTGCTGCGCTGCCGGAGGGTGCGATGTTCTGCGGGAACTGCGGGCGGGCGGTGGGCGCCGTCGTCGTTCCGCGCGACCGCGTGGCCGATCCCCGGCCAGGCGACACCACGATCCTTCCTCCGCAGTACCGGGCGTCGATGCGCGCGGCGACGTCGGTCGAGTCCACCGAGGCCGCCTCGACTCCGTCGACCGCCGGGGCGCGTTCCACGCCTGACGCTTCAAGGCCTCCCGAGTCGGATATCCCGACGAGGCCCATCCCGCCTGTGCCGTACGTGCTCTCGTTCTCGACCGGGGAGCGGGTGGTCGTCGTCGGTGTCGGTCTGCTCGGTCGCCGTCCGTTCGCGCAGCCGGGGGAACGCTTCGATCAGCTCGTGTCCATAGCCGACCATGAGCGTTCGGTGTCGAAGACGCACCTCGAATTCGGCGTGGAGAGCGGCGACCTCTGGATCTGCGACCGCTACTCCGCCAACGGCACCGTCATCATCCCGCCGGCCGGTGGCCCGCATCGCTGCGAGCCAGGTCGCCGCTACCGCGTCCCCCGCGGTGGACGCGTGGAGATCGGCGACCACTGGTTCGACGTGCGCTGAGCCTCGATCGCCTCCGTCCGTCCCCAGGCAGCGCTCGGCGTGACCCATGCACGGATGTCCGGAAGAGGCGCTTCTGACCTCGCCGGATCGGCTGCACTGGATGGATGCCAGCCACTGACCCGACCATCGGCGAACCGCTCACGCTGCCCAGCCATCCCGCGGCTCCGCCGAAGACACCGTTCCCGCTGCTCGCGGTGCTGGCGCCGCTCGTCGGCGCCGCCGTGCTCTTCGCGATCGTGCGATCGCCGTACATGCTCGCGTTCGCCGCGCTCAGCCCGGTGATCGCTGTCGCGAGCACCATCGACGGCCGTCTCTCGGCGCGCAGACGACGGCGAGCGGCTGCCCGTGCCTATGCCGCCGACGTCGAGCGTTTCGCCGCCGAGGTCGAGGCCGCGCACGACAGGGTGCGAGCAGTGCTGCAGTCCCGCCACCCCGCAGCGGCCGCACTGCTGAGGGATGCGACGCATCGGCCGCGTCGCTGGACCGAGCCGAGTGAGCGGTTCGCTCAGGTGAGGGTCGGCAGCGGCGCTCTGCCGAGTGCCGTTCCGGTCTCGGGCGCGGCAAGCTCTCGCGAGGACCGGGAGCTGCTGGCCGGATCGCGGATCATCGACGGGGCGCCGATCGTCGCGGACCCCGCAGCGGGCATCGGCCTCATCGGCGTGCGAACCGTCGCACGGGCGGCGCTGCGCGGGCTCGTCGTCCAACTGGCGCACGCGCATCCGCCTGGCATGCTCGCGCTGGCGGCGCCGCCGGGGGAGGCGTACGACTGGCTGGACGACTATCCGCACGGCGCTCATCCGCACGACGAGCCCTTGCGGCTGCGCATCGTCGACGATGCCGCCGAGGAGGATGAGCGCGTGATCTCGGGGGCCCGAGCGCCAGGGCGTACCGCCGGAGACATCCCGGTCGTTCCGGCACGTGGCGTCGCGTCGACGGGAGTGACGACTGCGGTGTTCGCCGTCGCCGACCGCGTGGACGAGCTGCCGGCAGGTTGCCGGGTGGTCGCCGCCGTCGAGGCCGACGGCACCATCACCGTCCTGTCCCCTCCTGAAGCGGTCGGCGGGCTGCGGGGCGAACTGGTGACCGCGCAGGAGGCGGCCGCGTTCGGCCGCGAACTCGCGCTGACGGCGCGGACTCGCGGCGTCGGTGTCGGCACGCCGCTGCCAGGCGCAGTACGTTTCGCCGACCTGGTTCCCGCTGAACACAGCGGCGACGGGCCGGCGGGTCTGCCCGCGGTGGTGGGTGTCGCGCCGCCGGGCCCGCTCGTGCTGGATCTGGTGGCATCCGGTCCGCACGCCATCGTCACGGGAACCACCGGAAGCGGCAAGAGCGAGCTGCTGATCACATGGGTCCTCGGGATGGCAGCGCTCGCGCCACCGGAACGCGTGGGCTTCCTCCTCGTGGACTTCAAGGGAGGCACGGCGTTCCAACGACTCACGGCGCTGCCGCATACCGTCGGAGTCGTCACCGACCTCGCACACGGAGAAGCATCGAGAGCGCTGAAGAGCCTCCGCGCCGAACTGCGCAGGCGGGAGTCCGAGCTCGCAGGCCTCGGGGTATCCGATATCGCCGACGCGGCCGACGGTCTGTCCCGGCTGATCATCGTGGTCGACGAGGCGGCCGCCATGTTCGCCGCGTTCCCGGAGCTCGGCGAACTCTTCTCCGACCTCGCCGCCCGAGGCAGAGCTCTCGGCGTTCACCTCATTCTCGGCACCCAACGGGCGACCGGTGTGCTCAGTGACGCGTTGATCGCCAACTGCGCCCTCCGCGTCTCGCTTCGGCTGGCCTCCGACGCGGACAGCACCGCGCTGCTCGGCACGGACGCCGCCGCCCGTCTTCCGCACAATCAGCCCGGCCGCCTCGTGGTCTCGCGCGACGGTGAGCTCCTCACCGCGCAGGCGGCAACGACCGAGCCGGGTGACGTGGATGCCGTGGCCCAGGCGTACTCCGGCGCCAGTAGGCCGAGCGCACCGTGGCTGCCCGCGCTGCCTCCGCGGATCCCGCTGAGCGCGTTCGGGCAGGCGCCGCCGGGCTCGGTGGTGATCGGCGCACGAGACGACCCGGACCACCAGCTGCAGGAGGGCATCCTCTACCGGCCGGAGAACGCGCATCTTCTCGTGCTGGGCGTGCGCGGATGCGGAAAGTCCACGGTGCTGCGCGTCATTCGCGCGCAGTGGGCGGGCGAGGTCATCGTCGTTCCGTACGACATCGAGGGCGCGTGGGACGCTCTCGAGCGTGCCGAGTCACTCCTGCACGGCGAAACGCGGGACGAATCATTGCCGGCCGACGTCTCCCTGGTGCTGATGGATGACGTGGATGCCCTGCTCGAGCGGTTCGACGACGAGCACCGAGACGCAGCTACGGAGCGCATCCGCTCGCTCCTGACCGACGGCCCACGTGCCGGCATCGGTGTCGTCTGCACGGCGGCGGTGCTTCCGAGCGGGCTGCGCAACGTGCACGGACGGTTCGGAGAGCGACTGCTGCTGCGTCACGCCGACAGACAGGAGCACGTGCTCGCCGGTGCCCCGGCCGATCTCTTCGACCCGTCGGCTCCGCCGGGTCGTGGGGTCTGGCGCGACAAGGCCGTCCAGGTGGCGCTCGTGAACGAGCCCGACCTCGGAGAGCAAGCAGCGAGGTCGGCGCAGGCCGCTCCGCCGGTGCTGGAGTTCCCCACCCGGTCGATCACGCTCGTCGTCGCGCGCTCGCCGGGCACGGTGGCGAGCCGGTTGCGACACGCGGTTCCCGGACTGGACGTCATCGATCTCACCGACCCCGCCGGCGCTTCTCGCGCAGCAGACGCCTCGCTCATCGGCCACGATGCGACGAGCACGGCAACCGGTGGTCTGACCGTGGCCGAGCGGGCGCGGTCGACCGCGATCATCGGCGATCCGGATGCGTGGCAGTCCGCGTGGTCGCTGCTCGGCCGCCTCCGGCCGTCGGCCACCGTCGTGTTCGACGGCTGCACCCTCGCTCAGGTGCGCGCCGTCTTGCACGCCCGCATCCTGCCGCCGGCCACGCTGCCCGGCCACCTGCTCGTGTGCGACCAGGCGTTGGACTTCAGCAGGGCGAGGATGCCGTCATGAGCCGCGTGGGACTCGCGCTCAACCGAGCACCTCCTCCAGCGGCGTGGTCGCCACGCCGTTCGCTTCGGCGACGCCGGCATTGGTGACAGCGCCACGGGCGACGTTCAGCCCGAGGGCGAGCGAATGGTCCGCCTTCAGAGCCGCCTGCCAGCCGTTGTTGGCGATCGCACGCAGGTACGGCAGCGTCGCATTGGTGAGCGCGTGCGTCGACGTGTGCGGCACGGCCCCCGGCATGTTGGCGACGCAGTAGAACACGGTGTCGTGCACGCGGAACGTCGGGTCGTCGTGCGTGGTCGGGTGCGAGTCCTCGAAGCAGCCACCCTGGTCCACCGCGATGTCCACGAGAACGCTGCCCGGGTGCATCCTGGCCACCATGTCGTTGCGCACGAGCTTCGGTGCCTTCGCACCGGGCACGAGCACCGAGCCCACGACGAGGTCCGCCTCCAGCACGGCCCGCTCGACCTCGAACGCGGTCGACGCGATGGTCTTGATGCGGCCCGCGTAGTGCGCGTCGAGTTCGCGCAGCCTGCCGACGTTCGTGTCCAGCACCGTCACGTCCGCGCCGAGGCCGACAGCGACCGACGCCGCGTTCGTGCCGGCGACGCCGCCGCCGATCACGACGACCTTGGCCGGGTAGGTGCCGGGCACGCCGGGAACGAGCAGGCCGGAGCCGCCCTGCGGCTTCAGGAGCGCGTTCGCGCCGACGATGGGAGCGAGCCTTCCGGCGACCTCGCTCATCGGGGCGAGCAGCGGAAGCGAACGGTCCGCTCGCTGCACGGTCTCGTACGCGATCGCGGTGACACCGGAATCCATCAGGGCCTGCGTGAGCCCGGGCGCTGCAGCCAGGTGCAGGTACGCGAACAGCACGAGTCCGTCGCGGAAGTAGCCGAACTCGCTCTCGATCGGCTCCTTGACCTTCAGCAGCAGTTCGGCGCTCTCCCACGTGCTGGCGGCATCCGGCTCCATGATGGCGCCGGCGTCGGAGTACGCCGAGTCGGGAATGGACGAGCCGTCGCCCGCTCCGGACTCCACATGCACCTCGTGTCCGTTCGCGACGAGGTCGTGCACACCGGCCGGAGTGATCGCCACCCGGTACTCGTTGTTCTTGATCTCGCGGGGAATGGAGATTCTCATCGTCTTCCTTGTCTCTTGCCTTGACGGACCTCATCGGTCCGCCCGCGGTCTCCCTTGACCGCGAAGCCTCTGGGCTCGCCCAACCCCGGCCGAAGCCAGCGCGCGCCGCCCGCACGATTCAGACCACGGGACGCAGCCGCCCGACCGGGGCACCGCCCCCGAGGATCGTGGTGTCGGCACCGTCGAGAGCGGCACTGGCCGCCGCCGCGTCGACGGCTCCCGCCTTCACCAGCAGACCGACGGCCGCCACCCGCGCGGCCGGCACGCTGCCGTCGAGCACCTTCACCGCGACGGTCGTGCCGTCCGACGCGGCCATCGTCATCACGCCGTCGGCACCGGCCTTGGCGTAGCAGTCGAGCGTCTCCATCAGCACCGTGTCCGGTCTGCCGTGCCCGGAGATCGCCCATGGATGCTCGCGGGCGCTCCTGTGCACCCACGCGGCGTTCCGGAACAGCGCGAACGGCGACTGCTCGGACGCGGTCGCCAGACGCTGGATTCCGCGGGCGAGTCCGGCGAGCGTCACGGCGAAGACCGGCGCGCCGCACCCGTCGACCGCGACGTGCGAGACCTTCTCACCGGTGAGCCGCTCGATGACGTCTCTCACGTGCTGCTGCAGCGGATGCCGTTGGTCGGTGTAGTCCGCCGTGGTCCAGCCGCTGGCCGCGCACGCGGCGAGCATCCCGGCGTGCTTGCCGGAGCACTCCATGTAGATCGACGCCGGGGCACCGCCGGAGCGCAGCACCTCGTCCCGCGACGCGCGGTCGGCAGGCAGCGCGGGCGGGCAGCGCAGGGCCGTCTCATCGAGGCCGGCGTCGGCGAGGATCCGACGCACCACCTCGAGGTGCTCCGCCGTGCCGGCATGGCTGGCAGTGGCCAGAGCGGTCTGCACGCCGTCGAGCCGAGCGCCTGCTCCGATGGATGCCACTGCCTGGAACGGCTTGAGGGTGGATCGCGCGAGGATCTCGGCGTCGGGGGAGCCGAGCGAGAACATCCGCTCGCCGTCCGGAGAAAGCACGACGGCCGAGCCGACGTGCCGGTTCTCCAGGAACCCGCTGCGGTCGGCCACGGCGAGTTCGACGGCCGCCGACGCTTCGAAGGTGCCACCGACTAGACGCGGGGCACGCAACGAATCGCTCATGGTGATCCGAGTCTAACGAGGGCCCTGCGACGGATGTTTGCGGTGGGCCGGTCGATCCGTGCGATCCTCGCGCGCCCGACGGCGGAGTGTGCGATGAAGAGCTGCGCGACCGGGATCACGTGCGGTGCGGATGCGGCAGAGTGGTGCACATGAACGTCGACCACCACTACGCGCTCACCCTCGAATGGACCGGGAACCGCGGCAGCGGCACGAGCGGGTATCGCGACTACGGCAGGGACCACGTCGTGAACGCCGAGGGGAACCCGCCGATCGAGGGCTCCAGCGACCGCACGTTCTTCGGCGATGCCGAGCGGTGGAATCCGGAGGAACTCCTGGTCGCGGCTCTTGCCCAGTGCCACATGCTCAGCTACCTGCACGTCGCCCAGCGCAACGGGGTCGTGGTGACGGCGTACACCGACTCACCGACCGGGACGATGACGACCACATCGGACGGCGCAGGCCACTTCACGTCCGTGACGCTCCGGCCCTCGGTGACGGTCGCCGACGCCGAGCAGGTCGATCTGGCGCAGAGTCTTCATGCCGAAGCGTCGAAGCTCTGCTTCATCGCCGCATCCGTGAACTTTCCGGTCGGCCACGAACCGAGCACGACCGCTCAGTAGCGAGCTCAGGCGGCGGGTTCCTCAGCCGGCGCCTCGTTGTAGACGCCCGCCTCCGTCTGCCCGCTGAGGCGCTGGATCTCGGCCATGATGGCATCCGTCGCCTGCCGTCTGGCCTTGCCGCTGGATGCCGGTCCGAACGTCGAGACATCGATCGGCGTGCCGAACGCGACGGTGACCTTGGCGAACGCCGGCAGCTTCGAACCGACCGGCTGCAGGCGCTCGGTTCCGATCAGACCGACCGGTACGACGGGTGCGCCGGTCGTCAGTGCAAGCCAGGCGACACCGGTGCGTCCGCGGTAGAGGCGTCCGTCGCGGGAGCGGGTGCCCTCCGGATAGAGGGCGAACGCGTTGCCGGACTCCAGGATGCCCTTGCTGATCTCCAACGCGTCCTGCGCATCTCGTCCGGCTCCTCGTCGAACGCCCACTGCGCCGATCGCGGTGAAGAACGTGCGGCTCACCCAGCCGCTCACACCGCGGCCCTCGAAGTAGTGCGACTTCGCGAGGAACTGGATGCGCCGGGGCGCGACCACCGGGATCACGACGCTGTCGATGAACGAAAGGTGGTTGCTGGCGAGGATGACGGCGCCCGTTTTCGGCACGTTGCGCCTGCCGATCACACGGGGGCGGTAGAGCAGCCGGGCGAGCGGCCCGATGACGAACCGGCCGAACGCGTACACGGCACCGGCTCGCGGACGGCGTGCGTTCGGTGCGGCCTCCCTGGAGCGGGACAAGACGGGTATTCCTGTCGCGGCCGCTTTCGGAACGATCATGGACTCCGGCCGCGACAGTGTGGTCATGCGGTCGACACTACGTCCCGGCGTATAACCGGTGCGGAATGCCGCAGTCGCACCGCGTGGCCGCGGCGCCCCGGCATTACAGTCCGGTGCGGGGGTCCGGGAAGCACCGTGCACCGCCCACGAGGTTCAGGCAAGCGGGGAACCGATCAGGCACGAGTTGTGTAAGGGGCGAGCCGAACCACTGCTTGTAGAGCCGCCAGAAGTTGAGGTTGCCGAAGGTGGAGCACTGACTGGTCGTCCCCGGATGCCGCAGCGTCTCCAGCGACGGCTGGTAGGGCGTGTAGTTGTACAGGTTCGCCGTCGCCTGGTCGCGGATGTCCACCACGCTCGACCCGCACCCGGGGTCCGGGTGGAACTGAATCGGCACCTTGCCCACGTGATAGCGCCACGAGGCGGCGTCGACCGTGTACTCCCGGAACTGCCACGCCGCGTTGTACACCTGGTTGAAGAACCCGAAGTACTGCGCGTCGCACGCCGCCGTGTCGGGGCACGCGTATCCAGTCGCCCGCTGATACCCGGCCGCGCTCGGGCGCGTGAGCAGGGACTGCTCCTTCTGCAGCAGGACGAGCAGCACCTTCGGGCTGATGCGGCACGCCTGCGCCACCTTGACGATGATGGTGCTGGCCAGCTCGGATGACGCGCCGCGGTAGGGCGCGCAGCGCGCGTACTCCATCGGCACATCGGGCGTGTCCTGCCGGTAATCGGACAGGCACGGAGAACCATCCGCGGGGACGCACGCCCGATCCTGCAGAAAGCGCTGCACCTGCGGCTGCGTCATGCTGTCCGCGTTGTAGAACGCCGCATCGCTGATGATGTACCCAGGCCGGAACACGGCGTCCGAAGGCGGCCGGTCCGCAGGCTTCGGCACCACCGCGACGAGCACGAGGAAGACCACGACGGCGACCGCTGCCGCTGCGACGATCGCAACGTCCGCAGGCGCGGCATTCAGCACCCATGCACCCGCGCGCTCGGATTCGCGGCGGCGTACGGGCATCCATTCACCCTAACGGCGCGCGTCGCCGGCCGGGTCCGGCTCTCGGGCGAACGGAAGCTCCCGCTCGGTGGATGCCTAGAGTCGCGGCCTAGGACCGGCTCAGTCCGGCGAGCACCTCCTGCGACGAGATCAGGCCGTCGACGAAGCCGTAGTCGACGGCCTCCTCCGCGGTGTACCAGGCATCCCGGTCGCCGTCGCGCAGGATCTCCTCGACGGTGTGCCCTGTCTGCTCAGCGGTGAGCCTTGCCATCTCGTTCTTGAACTTGACGATCTGCTCCGCCTGCCTGCTGATGTCGGCGGCGGTGCCGCCGAATCCGCCGTGCGGCTGGTGCATGACGACGCGGGTGTTCGGCAGCACGAACCGTTTGCCCGGAGTGCCCGAGCTCAGCAGGAACTGGGCCATCGAGGCGGCGAAGCCGATGCCGACCGTGACGATGTCGGGCGAGACGTAGCGCATCACGTCGTAGATGGCGAAGCCGGCCGTGACGGAGCCGCCGGGGGAGTTGATGTACAGCTGGATGTCCCGCCGCGGGTCGGTCGCAGCGAGCAGCAGGAGCTTGCCGCAGATCTCGTTCGCGATCGCGTCGTCCACCTCGACGCCGAGGAAGACGATGCGGTCCTCCAGCAGACGGTCGAAGACCTGTGGTGGCGGTGCGGCGGTCGTGGTGTCGGTCATGTGCTCCTCCTGAAGCTCGGTGATGCGATCCATCGTGGCCAGGCGCGCGGCCCGGAGCGCCCGGATTCTGCCCGCGGCTACTTCGCCCAGAGCAGAACCGCATACCGCTGCTGCGGCGCCTCCCGCGCGTAGCCTGAGAGAACGCACGAGAGAGAGGAAGGCCGATGCTGCTCAGGCACGCCGTCGGGTCGGCGATCCGCCGACTGCGACTCGCCAAGGGGATGACGCTGCGTCAGATGTCTCAGGCGTCCGCCATCTCGCTGCCCTATCTCTCCGAGATCGAGCGAGGACGCAAGGAGCCGTCCAGCGAGATCATCCAGACGGTGTGCGTCGTGCTGGGCATCACGCTGCGTCAGCTGATGCGCGAGACCGACGTCGAACTGGTTCAGGCTGACGGGCGCATCGCGCCCGTGCTCGACCTCACCGCGCGCAGACGTGAGGCCGGTTCGTCGCCGGCGGCACCGGCATCCGTCCGCATGCCGCAGGCCGACTCGCCGCACACGATGCGCTCGAAGGGTGAGCGCCTCCAGGTCGCTTAGGCGGACTGCGCCGCTCTGCTGCTGTTAGGCGGACTGCGCCGCTCTGCTGCTGTCAGGCGGACTGAGCCGCGAGCGCCACCTCGATCACGCCGGCCGCGTCGTCGATGAGCTCCTCGCTGATCACGAGCGACGGCATGATGCGCAGCACGCTGTCCCAGCTGCCGGAGTCCAGAACGATCACGCCGTTGCTCGTCGCGTGGCGAAGGATGCCCGTGAGCGCCTCAGGATTCGGCCGCCGCGTTCCCGGAACCACCAGCTCCACGCCCCACATGGCGCCCTTGCCGCGCACCTCGCCGACCACGCCGAACCGCTCGGCCCAGTCACCGATCCTCGCCTGCAGTGCACGCTCGACGCGCTGCGCCTCGCCGATGAGGTTCTCGCTCTCGATCACCTCGAACGTGGCGAGGGCCGCGGCAGTGGAGACCGGATTGCCGCCGAACGTTCCGCCGATGCCGCCGGGCTGCACGGCATCCATGATCTCCGCGCGTCCGGTCACCGCCGCGAGCGGGAAGCCGCCAGCGATGCCCTTGGCGCTCGTGACGAGGTCGGGTACGACCCCGAAGTGCTCGATCGAGTACCAGGCGCCGGTGCGGGCCATGCCGGCCTGGATCTCGTCGGCCACGAAGACGATACCGTTCTCGCGGCAGTACTCGGCGATGCGGTTCAGGTAGCCGTCCGCCGGGATCACGATGCCGCCGTCGCCCTGGATCGGCTCCGCGAAGAACGCGGCGATCTCGCTCGGTCCGATGTGGGTCTCGATGTAGTCGATCGTGCGGGCGGCGGCCTCCTCGCCGCTCAGGCCGTCCTTGTACGGGTAGCTGCCCGGCACGCTGTACAGCTCACCGGGGAACGGGCCCATGCCGACCCGCTCCGGCCACGGGCGATACGTCATCGCCATGGTGAGGTTCGTGCGGCCGTGGAACGCGTGCTCGAGCGAGACGATCGCGCGCCGGCCGGTGTACTTGCGGGCGATCTTGACCGCGTTCTCCACGGCTTCCGCGCCGGAGTTCACCAGGATCGAATGCTTCTCGAAGTCGCCCGGCGTCACCTGCGCGAGCTTCTCGGCCACCCGCACGTAGTTCTCGTACGGCGTGACCGTGAACAGCGTGTGGGTGAGCTTGTTCGCCTGCTCGAACGCGGCGGCGGCCACGGCGGGATGCGCGTGCCCGATGGTCGTCACGCCGATGCCGCAGCCGAGGTCGATGAGCCGATTGCCGTCGACATCCACCAGGATCGCGCCCGAGGCGTGGTCCATGTAGATGTTCGCCAGCGTGCCCGCGCCTCGGGAGACGGATGCCTCGCGGCGGCTCTGCAGCTCCACGGAGCGGGGCCCGGGAAGCGGGGTCACGACGGCACGGTTTTGCGGCACGGAGAATTCGCGAGGCATCCCACCATCGTACGGTGGCGATCGGCGCACCGAGCGCCGCTGCACGCCATGCCTCCCAGCGCAGGCAGAGGCGAGTGGTGCACACTGAAGTGCCCCCGTCCTCTTTCAGAAAGCCTTGTCGTGCGCCTGAAGATCCCCGCCGTACTCGCCGTCTCCGCCGCAGCCCTGCTCCTCGCAGGATGCACGAGCTCAGGCACCTCGGGAAGCACGGCCTCGCCATCGGCGACCACGGGTTCCGCCTCGAAGGCGTGCAGCGCTCCGAAGTCGGGCAGCGTGTCCGACGCCGTCAAGGTCACCGGAGACAAGGGTGCAGAGCCGACCGTCACGTTCAGCAAGCCGCTGAAGGCGACGGACACCGAGCGCAGCTACGTGAGCAAGGGCGCCGGCGCGGAGGTGAAGAGCGGCTCGACCGTCGACGTGGCCCTCGTCGCGTACAACGGCACGAGCGGAGCCAAGCTGACGAGCAACGGCTATGCCGGAAGCGCGACGATTCCGATCACGGTCGGCGACTCGACGATGATCCCGGGTCTCACGCAGGCCGTGGAGTGCGCCCCCGTCGGCTCGCGCCTGGTCACCACGGCGACGGCGAAGTCCGCGTGGGGCGGCGCCGACCCCTCCACGGTCGGCAGCCTGAAGAGCACGGACACGGTCGTGTTCGTGGTGGACATCCTCGACGCCGTGCCGACGAAGGCGAACGGAACGCCACAGCCGGCTCAGGCCGGCTTCCCCACGGTCAAGCTCGCCTCCGACGGCAAGCCGACCGTCACCATCCCGAAGAGCCTCACCGCGCCGACCGAGACGAAGGTCGAGGTGCTCAAGAAGGGCAACGGCGAGACCGTCGCGTCCGGCGACTCGGTGACGGTGCAGTACCAGGGCGTGAACTGGCGAACCGGCAAGGTGTTCGACCAGAGCTGGGGCCGGGGGCTCTCGACGCTGCAGACCTCGCAGGTCGTGCCCGGATTCGCGAAGGCACTCATCGGACAGACGGTGGGCTCCCAGGTGGTGGCGGTCATCCCGCCGGCAGACGGATACGGCTCCGCTGGGCAGTCGCAGGCGGGCATCAAGGGAACCGACACGCTCGTCTTCGTGATCGACATCCTGCAGACCCAGCGTTAGCTCGCACTCCGGCGGTCGATTCGGCCGCGGCTACGATGAGCGGATGCGCAGGGTACTGATTCTGGGGTCCACCGGCTCGATCGGAACCCAGGCGCTCGACGTCATCCGTCGCAACCCCGACCGGTTCGAGGTGGTGGGGCTTGCGGCAGGCAGTAACCGCGACGCGCTCGCCGCGCAGGCCGACGAGTTCGGCGTGGAGAGCACGGCGCTCGGCGCCGCGGACGCGCAGCGGCTCGTGCACGACGTCGAGGCTGACGTGGTGCTCAACGGCATCACGGGTTCCGTCGGGCTCGGTCCGACGCTCGCAGCGCTCGAGACCGGCGCGACGCTCGCCCTGGCGAACAAGGAGTCGTTGATCGTGGGTGGCGAGCTGGTCACCTCGCGGGCTCGGCCAGGCCAGATCGTGCCCGTCGACTCCGAGCACTCCGCCATCGCGCAGGCGCTCCGGGCGGGGGAGAAGGGCGAGGTGCGCAGGCTGGTGGTCACGGCATCCGGCGGTCCGTTCCGGGGACGCAGCCGTGCCGGACTGGCCGGGGTCACGCCTCGGGAGGCGCTCGCCCACCCCACCTGGAACATGGGCATCGTCGTGACGACCAACTCGGCGACGCTCGTGAACAAGGGTCTCGAGGTGATAGAGGCGCACCTGCTGTTCGGAGTGCCGTACGACCGGATCGACGTGGTCGTGCATCCGCAGTCCATCGTGCACTCCATGGTGGAGTTCGTGGACGGCTCGACCATCGCCCAGGCGTCGCCGCCCGACATGCGGCTGCCGATCTCACTCGGGCTCGACTGGCCGCGTCGGGTTGCGGGTGTCGGCACACCGCTGGACTTCACGAAGGCCGGGCAGTGGACGTTCGAGCCCGTCGACGAGGATGCCTTCCCCGCCCTCGCCCTCGCCAAGCGAGTGGGACGAGCGGGAGGCACCTTCCCCGCGGTGTTCAACGCCGCCAACGAGCAGGCGGTCGCCGCGTTCCACGCCGGGCGGCTCGGCTTCCTGGGCATCGTCGACACGATCGAACGCGTCGTGGACCAGCACGAACCGCCGGACACCCTCGACCTGCACACGCTCGCCGAGGCGGAGCGGTGGGCACGGGAGCACGCCGACGCCGTCATCGCGGCTCGGTCGGTCTGACCCGAGGGCTGAGTCGACCGCCCCCGGCCGTCACCTACTTCGTCGCGGTCGGCGTGGGGGTCGGGGTCGGGGTGGACGTCGACGACGAACCGACCGTCGACTGCACGAACGAGGCGAACGCCGTCGCGTCGGTGAGCGAGCCCTGATACTGCTTGCCGTTGACGATCACGGTCGGTGTGCCGTTGAACGTGGCGACGCTGGAGTTGGGCAGCTTCTGCGTGGTCGCGCGCTTCGTCGCCGCGTTCAGCCAGTCCGAGAACCGGGTGTTGTCCACGCACTTGGTGATGGCGCTGGAGCTCACACCTGCGCTCTTCAGGATGGAGAGGATGGTGGAGTTCGGCAGACCTCCCGTGTTCTCCTTCGGCTGCTTCGCGTAGAGCGCGGTGTTGACGGCGAGGAACTTGTCCGGATCGTAGTTGGCGACGCACGATACGGCGTTGCCGGCGCGAAGCGGGTATCCGCCGTTCCCGGCCGAGGCGAGGTAGTTGAGCGGATGGATCTCCAGCTGCGCGAGCCCCGCGTCGAGCCACTGCTCGATCTGCGTCATGTTCGTCTGCTCGAACTCCTGGCAGTACGGGCACTGCAGGTCTTCGTAGATGGTGATGTACGCCTTGCTCGACGTGTCGGACTGCGTCGTCGGCGTCGGCTTCTCACCCGGCTGCAGAGCAGGCGTGCGCACCGCCTTCGTCGACGACGTGAACACGATGCCGTCGCTGACCATGTTCTTCGGGCCGGCGGATGTCTGCCCCTGCGGAATCGAGTTCACGATCACGAGCGCGACAACGGCCAGTACCGCCACGATGACGACCGCGACGGAGCCCTGGATCCACCACCGGCGACGGCGCGCCTTCTTCGCGGCTTCCTCGCGCATGAGTCGCGCGTGTTCCCGAGCAGCCTCTCGGCGGTCCTTCTTGCTCGGACCGTTCGCACCGCGGCCAGTAGCCATCTGCCGTCCTCTTCGTCAGGGGATCAAGAAACGCCTCGACAGCCCCAGAACGCGCAGACAGAGCGCGGCGGGCGGTCGGCATCTCACCCTAACGTGGCGGGGCTATGCGTTTCGTGAGGAGTCGCCGGGAGGTCACGGCGAAGGGAGCATGGGAGTGCCCGGACGGGCCGTCCTCGCGGTCGCCGCTCAGGACCGCGTGACTACCATTTCGTACATGTCATCCGTGCTGCCCTTCCTCGTCGGCGTGCTGATCTTCGTGGTCGGCCTCGCCGTCTCGATCGCGCTGCACGAACTCGGGCACCTCACGGCGGCCAAAGCGTTCGGCGTCAAGGTCACGCAGTACATGATCGGCTTCGGCAAGACCGTGTTCTCGTTCCGCAGGGGCGAGACCGAGTACGGCGTCAAGATGCTGCCCTTCGGCGGCTACATCGCGATGATCGGGATGTTCCCGCCCAAGCATCCGGGAGAAGCGCCGCGGGATGCCTCGACCGGCTTCTACAACTCGCTCGTGCTCACCGACGGCGCCGTCGGTGCACCGGCGGCAGAGCGCGCGCAGCAGCGTCGGAGCGTGCTGGGCACGATGGCAGAGGAGGCCAGGCAGGCAAGCGCCGACACGATCCCGCAGGGCGAGGAGCACCGCGCCTTCTACCTGCTTCACCCGTTCAAGCGCATCATCGTGATGCTCGCGGGGCCCTTCATGAACCTCGTGATCGCGTGCGTGCTCATCGTGATCATGCTGTGCGGCATCGGTCTGCCTGGTCCGAGCACCACCCTGCAGACCGTGTCGGAGTGCCTGAAGCCCGCGTCGTCGACCTCCACGACGTGCGGGGCATCCGACCCCGCATCACCGGCGGCCGCCGCCGGACTGAAGCCGGGCGACAGGATCGTCTCGGTCGGCGGCACCACGATCACGAGCTGGGACCAGTTGTCGACGACGATCCAGGGCTCGGCGGGACGCACTCTGCCCGTCGTCGTGGAGCGCGACGGCAAGGATGTGAGGCTGCAGGTCACGCCGAAGAAGACTCAGGATCAGGTCACCGACCAGGAGACGGGCCGCACGGTCACGAAGGACGTCGGCATGATCGGCATCACGCCGACGAACGTCTTCCAACCGCAGCCGCTCGGCACGGCGATCAGTGCGACGGGTCAGCAGCTCGGTCAGGTCACCGGTGTGTTCGTGAATCTGCCGGAACGCATGGTGGGCATCTGGAACGCGGCGTTCGGAGCCGGCGAGCGGTCGGCATCCAGTCCGGTGGGCATCATCGGCGTCGGCCGCATGGCTGGTGAGATCGCGGACAGCTCCACGTATGCCTTCGTATCGAAGATCCAGTTGATGCTGAGCCTGCTCGCCTCGCTCAACCTCGCGCTCTTCGTGTTCAACATGATCCCGCTGCTGCCGCTCGACGGCGGCCACATCGCGGGCGCCGTCTGGGAGTGGATCAAGCGCGGCTGGTTCAAGGCGACCCGGCGCTCGAGCTCGCCCAAGCCGGTCGACATGGCCAGGCTCATGCCGCTCACCTACGCGGTCATCGTCGTGCTCGGCGCCATGAGCCTGCTGCTCGCCTACGCCGACATCGTGAAGCCGGTCACCCTCCCCGGCTGACGCCGCCGGGCGGTGCGTCGTCGTTGACAGGGCGCCACCCGGGGACGACGATGCCCCTGTGGTGCCGATGGCGGCGCCGGAAGGGCGGACGATGACGGATCTCACCGGGCGCACGGCCCTGATCACCGGGGGAGCGAGCGGCATAGGACGCGCCTGCGCGCTCGCGTTCGCCTCGGCGGGCGCGAAGGTGACCATCGCGGATCTCGACGGTGAGGCCGCCCAGCGGGTCGCCGAGGAGACCGGCGGCACCGCGTGGCAGGTCGACCTCTCCGACCTGGATGCCCTGGCGCAGGCCCGCCCGGATGCGGACATCCTGATCAACAACGCGGGCATCCAGCACGTGCGCCCGATCGAGGAGTTCGAGCCGGAGCGATTCCAGTTGATCATCAGGCTCATGCTCGAGGCGCCGTTCCTGCTCATCAGGGCCGTGCTGCCCGGCATGTACGAACGCGGCTGGGGCCGCATCATCAACCTCTCCAGCGTGCACGGGCTTCGGGCGTCCGCGTACAAGTCCGCATATGTCGCCGCCAAGCACGGTCTCGAAGGGCTGTCGAAGGTGACCGCGCTCGAGGGCGGCCCGCACGGAGTGACGAGCAACTGCATCAATCCGGCGTACGTGAACACGCCGCTCGTGCAGAAGCAGATCTCCGACCAGGCGAAGGTGCACGGCATCGACGAGTCCGAGGTGGTGTCGAAGATCATGCTCACCGAGACCGCGATCAAGAGGCTCGTCGAACCCGAGGAGGTGGCCTCGCTCGCGCTCTGGCTGGCGGGCGACCACGCCGGCATGGTGACGGGTGCCAGCTACACGATGGACGGCGGATGGAGCGCACGATGACGTTCACGCCGTCTCACGCGCTCACCGAGTACTCCGCCTTCCGCGCGCCGGTGCCCGGTGGTGAGATGGCCGGCGGTGTGTGGCGACCGGATGCCGGCGGCCTGCCCGTTCTGGCCATCCACGGCATCACCGCCTCGCACCTCGAGTGGCCCCTCATCGCCGATCGTCTCGACGGCACCAGGGTTATCGCTCCCGACCTCCGCGGTCGCGGACGCAGCAACGGGCTTCCCGGGCCGTGGGGGATGCGCGACCACGCCGACGACATGGCCCGCCTGCTCGACCACTTCGGGGTCGACCGCGCGCTCGTTCTGGCTCACTCGATGGGCGGGTTCGTCGCTGTGCGCACCGCCGACCAGCATCCTGACCGGGTCGCCGGCCTCGTGCTGGTCGACGGCGGTCTCCCGCTGCCGTTCCAGGCGCCGCAGGGAGTCGCGCCCGAGGATCTCCCCGCGCTCCTCCTCGGGCCGGCGGGGGAACGGTTGAAGCGCATCTACCCGAGCCGCGAGTCGTACGCCCAGTTCTGGCGCGCGCATCCCGCGTTCACCGCGCACTGGAACGACGCTGTCGCCGATTACGTGGACTACGACCTCGACGAGGTCGACGGAGGCTTCCGACCGTCAAGCCGGTTCGAGGCGATCGCGACGAACATGATGCAGATGAGCGGAGACGACGGCTACCGCGAGGCGCTGGCATCCCTCCACGTGCCCGTCGATTTCCTCCGCGCACCGCGCGGGCTGCTGAACGAGACTCCAGGGCTCTACCCGGATGCCGTGCTGGCGGCGGCCCTCGAAGCGGCACCGGGCATCCAGGTGCACGACATCGATGACGTGAACCACTACACGATCGTCATGACGGACGGGGGTGCGAACCGGGTGGCGCCGATCGTGCGCCGATCGCTGGCGTCCGTCAGCGCACAGTACGCTCTCGACGAGGAGGACGCTCGATGAAGACGCTCTTGAAAGGGATCACCTCACGCACGGTGGGCACGGACCGGCTGCTCGCGAACGTGCTCGAACGCGAGGATGGCGGCGCGCGCGACACCGTGGTGTTCGTGCACGGCAATTGCTCGTCGTCGCTGTTCTTCCAGCCGGTCATGCAGTTGCTGCCCGACTCGATCCGGCCGATCGCCGTCGACCTGCGCGGCTTCGGAACCAGCGAGACGCTTCCGGTGGATGCGACCCGTGGCGTTCGCGACTACTCCGACGACGTCTGGTCGGTGGTCGACGAGCTCGGACTCGACCGGGTGCACCTCGTCGGGTGGAGCATGGGCGGCGGCGTCGTTCTGCAGCAGCTGCTCGACCGGCCGGACTCCGTGGCATCCGTCACCCTCATCTCACCTGTGTCTCCGTACGGGTTCGGAGGCACCGCGGCGGACGGCTCGCGGCTCACCGACGACGACGCGGGGGTCGGCGCCGGGGCGGCCAACCCCGACTTCGTGGCACGGCTGAAGGATGGCGACACCTCGGCCGACGAGGCGACCTCGCCGCGCTCGGTGTTCCGCTCCTCGTACGTCGCCTCCGGCTACCGCACCGACCTCGAAGACCTCTGGGTCGCCTCGATGCTCACCACTGCCGTCGGCGACGACAACTACCCGGGGGATTCCGTCGCCTCGCCGAACTGGCCGGGCATGGCGCCAGGCACCCGCGGCGTGCTGAACACGATGGCGCCGATGTACTTCGACGTGTCGAGCATCGTCGACCTCCCCGTCAAGCCGCCGGTGCTCTGGATCCACGGCCTCGACGACGCGATCGTGAGCGACGAGACGTTCTTCGACCTGGGCACCCTGGGCAAGGCCGGCGTTCTGCCCGGGTGGCCCGGGGAGAAGGTGGCACCGCCGCAGCCGATGGTCTCCCAGACGCGGGCCGTGCTCGAACGGTATGCGGATGCCGGTGGCAGCTACCAGGAGATCGCCCAGCCCGCATGCGGTCACTCCGCCCACATCGAGTATCCGGAGCTCGTGACGGATGCGATCGTCGAGCTCGTGGCAGGCACCGACCGGGTGGTCTGACGAAAGGGAACAGCCAGGTTGCTGTGTGCCTCGCGACCTAGACTGAGGCCCGTGCCAGCAGTGAATCTCGGTATGCCGAAGGTCCCCGAAGTGCTCCACCCCCGCCGCAAGTCGCGGCAGATCCGGGTGGGCAAGGTGCTCGTCGGTGGAGACGCCCCGATCAGCGTGCAGTCGATGACGACAACGCCCACCACGAACATCAACGCGACCCTGCAGCAGATCGCCGAACTCACGGCATCCGGATGCGACATCGTGCGCGTCGCCGTGCCGAGCCGCGACGATGCGGAGGCCCTGCCGATCATCGCGAAGAAGTCGCAGATCCCGGTGATCGCCGACATCCACTTCCAGCCGAACTACGTGTACGCGGCCATCGATGCCGGATGCGCCGCCGTACGCGTCAACCCCGGCAACATCCGCAAGTTCGACGACCAGGTCGGCGAGATCGCCCGGCGAGCGAAGGAGGCGGGCGTCTCGCTGCGCATCGGCGTGAACGCGGGATCGCTGGAACCGAGCATCCTGCAGAAGTACGGTAAGCCCACCGCGGAGGCGCTCGTCGAGTCGGCGGTGTGGGAGGCGAGCCTGTTCGAGGAGCACGACTTCCACGACTTCAAGATCTCGGTCAAGCACAACGACCCGATCGTCATGGTGAAGGCGTACCGCCTGCTCGCCGAGCGCGGCGACTGGCCGCTGCACCTCGGCGTCACGGAGGCCGGACCCGCGTTCCAGGGCACGATCAAGTCGGCGACCGCGTTCGGCATTCTGCTCGCCGAGGGCATCGGCGACACCATCAGGGTGTCGCTCTCCGCGCCGCCGGTCGAGGAGGTCAAGGTCGGCCTGCAGATCCTGCAGTCGCTGAACCTGCGCGAGCGCAAGCTCGAGATCGTCTCCTGTCCGTCGTGTGGACGCGCACAGGTGGATGTCTACACGCTCGCCGACAGCGTCACCGAGGGTCTGCAGGGCATGAGCGTTCCGTTGCGCGTCGCCGTGATGGGATGCGTCGTGAACGGCCCGGGTGAGGCACGGGAGGCGGACCTCGGCGTCGCCTCCGGCAACGGCAAGGGCCAGATCTTCGTCAAGGGCGAGGTGATCAAGACGGTGCCGGAGGCGGAGATCGTCGAGACACTCATCGCCGAGGCGAACCGCATCGCCGAGGAGATGGGCGCCGCCGCTCCGGTCGGCGAGCCGTCGGTCACCGTCGGGCACTGACCCGCTTTCCGCGGGCCCGGTAGCCGGCGTATCGAAACCAGTCCCTCATCGAACGGCGAGGTGCGCCTCGATCTCTGCTGCGATGTCTTCGACCGCATCGAGGTCTCCTGACGCCACTCGCTTGGTGAAGACGAACGCTTCGTCGTTCGTCATCGTCAGGCGATGCCCGTTCATCCAGAGAAACGAGTGCATTGCGCTCAGAGCCAGTCGCTTGTTGCCGTCGACGAGGGCATGGTTCTTCGCGATCGAGTGCATGAGCGCCGCGGCCTTCAAGGAGATCGTGGGATAGAGCTCGTCTCCGAAATAGCTCGCGCCCGGCCTCGCCAGCGCCGACTCCAGGAGGCCGAGATCGCGCACAGGAGGTTCGCCCGCCAGGATGATCGCCGCAACGTGAAGCACATCGTCCAGGTCGAGGTAGATCATTCCTCGTCGCCCAGCCGGCGCAATGCCTCTCCGTATTGCGTCACGGTGGCCTCGATCGCCCGATCCAGCAATTCCCGCTTGCTGGTCGTCTCGATGTAGCGACGTACGGCATCGCGTGCCACCTCCTGCATCGATCGACCTTCTCGTTGAGCGCGGGCACGCAGGGCGTCGGTCTCCTCATTGGTGAGCCGCAGTGTCATGGCCATGACCGTATGGTATCGCGCGTGATACCGGCCGCGGCAGGTGCTCGATCGTGGAGCGGCCGTCGCCGCTGAAGGCTGGGGACGGGAAGTCCTAGTGCAGCGTGCCGCCCACCGCATCGATGTCTCGCTCGGTGGCGAGCGTCGTGCGGATCGCGATCTCGAACGCCCGGGCCAGCTGCTCCAACGGCAGCTCGGGCTCCCCGTTCGGCGCCTGACCGGTCGCCCACGGAACGTGGATGAAGCCGGCCCTTCGACCCGAACGATGCGCCCACTCCGCCACGTGCACGAGCACGTGGTTGCACACGAACGAGCCGGCCGTGAGCGAGAGCCCGACGGGGATGCCCGCCGCCGCGATGTCCCGCACGATCGTCTTCACCGGCAGCGATGCGAAGACGGCCGCCGGCGCGCCGGGAAGCGACGGCAGGTCCACCGGCTGCTCTCCGTCGTTGTCGGGGATGCGGGCATCCATCAGGTTCACGCCGACGCGTTCCACCGACACTCGAGAGCGGCCGCCGGCGAGACCGGTGGCGATGACGACGTCGGGATCGTGTTCGTCGATCAGCTCGTTCAGCCGCCGAGCAGAGCCTGCGAACGTGACAGGCAGTATCTCGGAGACGAGCCGCACCCCGCTTCCGGTGCCGGGCCACCGCGAGGCGACCAGGTGTACCGCATCCCCGGACGGGTTGACGGCATCCGACCCGAACGGCTCGAAACCGGTCAGCAGAACCGTCGTCACGATGCCGCCCTTTCCTGCGTCGCCGGCTTCGTCTCGCGCTCCGGCGCTCTCACGGCCTCGTCGACCGGGACCAGCTGCACGCTGCCCGTCGCGATGTCCGCACCCTGCAGAAGCACCTCGATCGTGGTGCCGGCCCGCACTGTGTCGGAGACCCGGCAGGACGCGGTGACGATGGGCTCATTCAACTGCAGCCGTGCTCGTCCGTCGCGCACCTCGAGCACCCACGCCGTGAAGCGCGCGCCGATCCAGTCCCGCAGCATCGCGGCCTCGACCCGATCGATCGAGCCAGACGATAGGCGGGATGCCCGCTCCGTCGACGACTGCATGAGCCCTGGCACCGAGGGCAGGCTCTCCCGCACCCAGTCCGGAACGGGCCGGCCCGAGAACGCGGACTCGCAGACGACGAGGCCCCAGCGGTCCACGAGCCGGCGCAACGGGGCGGTCACGTGCGCGTAAGGGGATGCGACGGCGGCCTGCACGGGATCCGCTGGCGGCGTCCCGTCGAACGCGACGTAGCCCGCACCCCGGAACAGCGACGCGGCCGCCTGCAGCACCGCGAGCGTCTGCGGGTCGTCCCTGTCGAGCCCGCGCAGGTAGTCGCCGTAGGTCAGGCTCGACCGCCACGGCATCCCGAGGGCCACCGTGCGCAGGCGGAACGCGGTGACCGCGGCGTCGTCCGCTGCGGGCATCGTGCGCAGGATGCCCACGCCCGCCTCGAGCATGATGCGCGCCGCCGCCATGCCGGTGAGGAGCGAGAGCTGGGCGTTCCAATCCTCTAGAGGGAGGGGTCGCCGCCGCTCGACCCGGTACGTGCCGGAGGTATCCCGCACGATCTCCTCGTCGGGGAGATTGAGGCTCGCGCCGCCGCGCAGGCGTTCCTGCTCGAGGCGCGCCCTGCCCACCTCGGGAAGCAACGCGGCGGGCGAATCCGGGTCGTGCGCATCCAGAGCCGCCTGCGTCGAGACGTAGTCGAGCTGCACGCGCGAACGCACCAGAGCCCGCTCCACTCGGTGAGATGTCTCCGCTCCGGCATCGTCGAGGTCGAACGTCCACACGTACGCGGGCCTGTCCTGTCCGGGCAGCAGCGACGCCTTGCGTTCACCGATCACGGGAGGATGCAACGGCACGGCGCCGTCCGCGGCGTACAGCGTCTGCCCGCGCTTCCGTGCCTCGGCGTCCACGGCGCCGCCCGGCGCGACGAAGCCCGGCACGTCGGCAATGGCGTACCGCACGCGCCATCCTGAACCCAGCCGCTCCAGGTGGAACGCCTGGTCGAGATCCTTCGAGCCTGCTGGATCCAGTGTGGCGAAGGGGATGTCCCGCAGGTCGAGGTCGGGCGCTACGGCCGTCGCGGCGTCCGCCTCGGCCGTGACCTCCGGCGGGAAGCCCTGCGGCACATCCAGCTGCACGCGCAGCGCGGCGAGGGCCTCGGCAAGCTCGCTCTGCGCGGTCGAGGAGGTCAGGCGGGCGCGGCGGAGGGGCACGAGACCAACCCTAGACTTGAGGCGTGGTCACCCGTCTCTCGAACTTCTTCCTCCGAACGCTCCGCGAAGACCCCGCCGACGCCGAGGTCGCCAGCCACAAGCTGCTCGTGCGCGCCGGTTACATCCGGCGCCAGGCGGCCGGCATCTTCGCTTGGCTGCCGCTCGGGCTGCGGGTGAAGGCCAAGATCGAGCAGATCATCCGGGAGGAGATGACGGCGGCGGGAGCACAGGAGGTGCACTTCCCCGCACTGATGCCGCGTGAGGCATATGAGGCCACCGGGCGCTGGGAGGAGTACGGCGACCTGCTGTTCCGGCTGCAGGACCGCAAGGGCGGCGACTACCTGCTCGCTCCGACGCACGAGGAGGCGTTCACCCTGCTCGTGAAAGACCTCTATTCGTCATACAAGGATCTTCCGTTCACGATCTACCAGATCCAGGACAAGTACCGCGACGAGGCACGCCCCCGCGCCGGCCTGCTGCGCGGCCGCGAGTTCACGATGAAGGATGCCTACTCCTTCGACTACACGGATGCCGGCCTCGACGCCTCCTACGAGGCGCAGCGGTCCGCGTACGAGCGCATCTTCACCAGGCTCGGCCTCTCCTACGTGATCGTGCAGGCGGATGCCGGTGCGATGGGCGGATCCCGCAGCGAGGAGTTCCTGCACCCCACGCCCGTCGGCGAGGACACCTTCGTGCAGTCGCCAGGCGGATACGCGGCGAACGTCGAGGCGTTCACCACGCTCGCGCCCCCGGCCCGCTCGTACGAGAAGCTCACGCCGCAGGAGGTCGTCGACACCCCCAACACGCCCACGATCGAGTCGCTCGTCGCGATCGCGAACGAGAAGCACCCGCGTCCGGACGGCCGGGCGTGGACGGCGGCCGACACCCTGAAGAACGTGGTGCTCGCGCTCGACCACCTCGACGGGTCCCGCGAGGTCGTCGTGGTGGGCCTACCTGGCAACCGCGAGGTCGACATGAAGCGCGCCGAGGTCGCGTTCGCCCCCGCCGAGGTGGAGCCTGCGACGGAAGCGGACTTCGCGAAGCATCCGGGACTCGTCAAGGGCTACATCGGCCCGTGGTCGCCCGAGGGTGCCGTGCTGGGCGAGGAGTCGCACACCCGGATCCGCTACTTCGTCGACCCGCGCGTCGTCGACGGCACGGGCTGGGTCACCGGTGCGAACATCGACGGCAAGCACGTGCTCGGCCTCGTGGCCGGCCGGGACTTCTCCTGGGACGGCAACGTGGAGGTCGCCGAGGTGCTGCCGGGAGACCCGGCGCCGGATGGTTCCGGTGCAGTTGAGCTGGCACGCGGCATGGAGATCGGGCACGTGTTCCAGCTCGGCCGCAAGTACGCAGAGGCGCTCGGACTGAAGGTGCTCGACGAGAACGGCAAGCTCGTGACCGTGACGATGGGGTCATACGGGATCGGTGTCACGCGCATTCTGGCGATCATCGCCGAGGAGAACAACGACGACAAGGGGCTCATCTGGCCCGAGTCGGTCGCACCGTTCGACGTGCACGTCGTCGCGACGGGCAAGGACGAGGCGGTGTACGAGGTCGCAGACGGCGTTGTGGCCGTCCTCGAGGCGTCGGGGCTGGACGTGCTCTACGACGACCGGCCCAAGGTCTCACCCGGCGTGAAGTTCGGCGACGCCGAGTTGATCGGCGTGCCACGCATCGTGATCGTCGGACGCGACGCCGCCGACGGCATCGTGGAGCTGTGGGACCGCCGAACGGGGGACCGTAGCAAGGTCGCGGTCGCCGACGTGCCGGCCGCGCTCGCTGGGAATGCCGCCTGAGGCCATGCCCGACAACGCCATCGACGCGCTCCCGCCGGCCATCGCCGACGAGCTTCGAGCGGCGGCCGCAGCCGCGGGCATCCAGGAGGATGACGATCTCGTGCTGCGCATCCTGGCCACGGGCATCGGGCTCGGCATGGACGAGCCAGGCCGTCTCGACCTCAAGATCGTCTCGGCCTCACTGGAGGAGATGCGAGCAGCGTTCCGCCTGTTCGCGCCCTACGTGGATGTGCCCAAGGTGACGATCTTCGGGTCGGCGCGCACGCGCCAGCAGGACGCGCTCTACCGCCAGACCACCGAGGTCGCCTCTGCTCTCGCCGAACGGGGATGGATGGCCGTCACCGGCGCGGGCCCCGGCATCATGCAGGCCGCCGTGGAGGGCGCCGGGCCCGGGCGTTCGATCGGTGTGTCGATCCGGCTGCCGTTCGAGGAGCATCCGGACGAGGCGGTGCAGGACGAGCCGAACGTCGTCACCATGAAGTACTTCTTCACCCGCAAGCTCATGCTGGTGAAGGAGTCGCGCGGCTTCATCTGCCTGCCCGGCGGTTTCGGCACACTCGACGAGATGTTCGAGCTCCTGACACTGCAGCAGACCGGCAAAGCGGAGCCCGTGCCGATCGTGCTGCTGGATGCCCCTGGCGGCACGTTCTGGGCCGCGCTGAAGCGCTTCGTCGACGAGCAGCTGATCCCCACCGGAGTCATCTCGCCCGACGACTTCGACCGGGTGCTCGTCACCGACTCGGTGGATGCCGCAGTGGCGGAGATCACCGGATTCTGGCGCAACTACGACTCGCTGCGCTGGGTCGGGCGACGGCTCGTGCTGAGGCTCAAGAAGGAGCCGACGGAGGCCGAGGTGGCCTCCCTCAACGAGCGGTTCGGCGACCTCGCCCCCGACGGCGGCATCGCACGCACCGCACCACTGCGCGCCGAGCGCGCCGATGCGGACCGCCTCGACCTGCCCCGCCTGGTGCTGCGGCTCGACCAGCGCCGCGTCGGTGACCTGTTCCGTCTGATCCGCGCAGTGAACACCCTCCACTGACGCCCCAGGTCAGACGGTCTGCGCCTCCAGATAGGCGAGGATGGCGCGCACCCGGCGGTTGCCGTCCGGCGAGTCGTCGAGCGAGAGCTTGCCGAACACGGAGCCGATGTGCGTCTCCACCGTGCGCTCGGAGAGGAACAGACGAGCGCCGATCGCCGCATTCGACCAGCCCTCCGCCATCAGCCGCAGCACGTCGAGCTCGCGCGGCGTCAGCGCGTCGAGCACGGATGCGGCGCGCGCCGCCCCGAGGAGCCGGGTCACGACATCCGGGTCGAGGGCGGTGCCGCCCGCGGCTACCCGCTCGAGGGAGGCGAGGAACTCGTCGACGTCGAGCACGCGGTCCTTGAGCAGGTAGCCGATGGCGCCCGAGGTGACCAGCTCCACCGTGCGACGGGTCTCGATGTGCTGCGAGAGCAGCATCACGGGCGTCGGCGGATCCCACGCCCGGATCTCCAGCGCCGCGGCGATTCCCTCGTCGTCGTGCGGCATGCGGATGTCGAGCACCGCGACATCCGGACCATGTGCGCGCACCTGCGCAACCGCGGACGGTCCGGTCGCTGCACGCCCGACCACCTCGTGCCCCGCCGACTGCAGCAGCGCCGCCATTCCTTCCCGGAACAGTGCGGAGTCCTCGCCGATCACGACC
This sequence comes from Humibacter sp., assembly GCF_051954055.1. NCBI lineage: Bacteria > Bacillati > Actinomycetota > Actinomycetes > Micrococcales > Microbacteriaceae > Humibacter > Humibacter sp. Next base: position 28,476 of record NZ_JBQCIE010000137.1, read on the forward strand.
CGCACGGCAGGCTCGCCTCCACCGTCGTTCCGGTCTCCGCGGACGAGTGCAGGGAGAGTCGGCCGCCCAGCGCGGAGACCCGGTCGGAGAGGCCCGTCAGTCCGCCCGCGGTGCCCACGGCGGCTCCGCCGCGGCCGTCGTCCGACACGCGCACGAGCAGTTCGTCGTTCTCGTGCCGCACGACCACTCGGATGCTGGATGCCTCGGCGTGCCGCAGCGCGTTGGCGACCGCCTCGTTCACTACGAAGTACGCGGTGGTGGCGACGGCATCCGGCAGCTCCCCGGCGCGCACGTCGAGCTCGATCGTCTGCGGCGAGAGTCGCTCCAGCTCGGACAGGGCCGCCGCGAGCCCGTCGTCGAGCGCGCTCGGTCGAACGCCGTGCGCCAGCTGTCGCAGCTCGGCTACGGCGGCGCCGAGCTGCGCGACGGCCTCGTCGAG
>NZ_JBQCIE010000138.1:0-38422 GCF_051954055.1 Humibacter sp.
GAATATCAAACTGACATTCAAAAATATCTAATCCAAAGGAATCCCAACACCAACACCAACCAAAAAAGGCCGATGCCAGTGACGAGGTTAATTGGCATATGACATTGTGCACGCTGTTGAGTTCTCAAGGATCGGACACTCTCGGTTTCAGGTCTCGCGACCCTCTCCCCGAGGCAACTTCACTACCTTACCACCTTCGTTGCGTTTGTCAACTTGACGATCCGCCGGTGTCCGGCGCATAGGACGCGCTGAAACACGTTCGAACCGATCTGACGATCAGCTCTTCGAGGTGGGCTTTTCATCCTACAAGCCAGTGGTTCTCTCCTGCAACAGGAGTAGCTCTTCGGCTGAGGACTGTCCCTCTTGAGGCCGGTTGCTCTGCGAGCTTTCCGCACCTTTGGGCGACAGGTGATTACCTTACGTGGCGCTGGACGGGCGGTGCAAATCGTCGGTGCTTGCCGGGCGTGTCGCCGGCAGGCGCCCACCGAAGTCACTCCACGAAGACGCCAGCGAGGGTCTTCTTGCCTCGCCTGAGCACTGCCACGCCGCTCGGAAGCACGCTGGTCGCGACGGTCGCCGCAGCGTCATCCACTTTCGTGTTGTTCACGTAGACGCCGCCCTGCGCGATCGCCCTCCGCGCTTCCGACAGACTGGAGGTCAGGCCCGTGTCGACCAGCAATTGGGCGATCGGTGCGTGTGGGGCCGTCGTGGTGTTCGGGAGCTCGCGGAGCGCTGCTTCGAGCGTTGCGGCATCCGTCGCCTCGAGATCGCCGTTGCCGAACAGCGCTTCAGCCGCGGAGATGACGGCCTCCGTGGCGGCGGCGCCGTGCACGAGGGTCGTCACCTCTTTGGCGAGCGTGCGCTGCGCCTCCCGCTTGTACGGCTCGTCGGCCACTACTTGTTCCAGCCGCTCGATCTCGTCCCGCGTGAGGAAGGTGAAGACCTTCAGGCGGTCGATGACGTCGGCGTCGAGCGTGTTGAGCCAGAACTGGTAGAAGGCGTACGGGCTCGTCATGGTCGGATCGAGCCAGACCGCGTTCCCCTCGCTCTTGCCGAACTTGGTGCCGTCGCTGTTGGTCACCAGTGGCGTGCCGATCGCGTGCACACTGACACCCTCGACGCGGTGGATGAGATCGGTGCCGCTGGTGAGATTTCCCCACTGGTCGCTTCCACCGGTCTGCAGCACGCAGCCGTACTGCCGGTAAAGCTCCAGGTAGTCGTAGCCCTGCAGGATCTGGTAGCTGAATTCGGTGTAGCTGATGCCGGCATCGGAGTTCAGGCGGGCGGCGACGGCATCCTTCTTGAGCATGGTGCCGACGCGGTAGTGCTTGCCGATGTCGCGGAGGAAGTCGATCGCCGACAACGGTGCCGTCCAGTCCAGGTTGTTCACCAGGCGCACCGCGGTCTCCCCCTCGTCGCTGAGGAATCGCGACACCTGAGCCTGGAGGTAGCCGACCCACTCGGAGACGGTCTCCTTCGTGTTGAGCGTGCGCTCCGCGGAGGGACGCGGGTCTCCGATGAGTCCCGTCGATCCACCGACCAGACCAAGCGGTTTGTGGCCGGCCAACTGGAGTCGGCGCATGACGATGAGCTGTACGAGATTGCCGAGATGGAGGCTCGCAGCCGTCGGGTCGAAGCCGCAGTAGTAGGTGATCGGCCCGGATGCCAGTGCCTCGCGCAGCGCGTCGGCGTCGGTCGAGACGTGGACGTGTCCGCGCCAGACCAGTTCGTCCCAGATGTCGTCGAAACTCGGGTCGTTGCTCTGAGTGGAGAGGACGTCGGCTGGCACGCGACAACAGTAGCAATGCCTGACGGCTTACATCGCCAGAAGTGAATGCTTGAGGCTTAAGTCGTCATCAGTTAGGCTTGAGGCCTTATCTCACACGGGAGGTACCGTGTTCGTCATCACAGCGGATCAGGTGAACAGCCGCACGCGCGCGGATGTCGTCGATGAGACGCGGCGCCGGCTCGAGGAGGCGTTCGGAGACAGACTCGCACTGGCGGTGGACCGCAACGCCGGGGACGAGGTGCAGACGCTGACCGCGGACGCGGTCGCCGCGCTCGGCATCGCGCTCGACCTCACGCGCACCGGCGAGTGGAGCGTGGGGATCGGGTGCGGTCGGGTGCGGGAGCCGTTGCCCGCCGACGCACGAGCGGCGACCGGACCGGCGTTCTTCGCTGCGCGGGACGCCGTGGACGCGGCGAAGAAGCGCACGACCCGGTTCGCACTGCGATCGGGAGCAGCGGCTGAGGAAGAGCGGGCATCCGATGTCGAGGCACTCGTCGAGCTGCTCCTCACCGTGCGTGCCCGGCGGAGCGAGGCGGGGTGGGAGCTCTACGACCTGATGAGCGAGGGGCTCACCCAGCGGGACGCCGCGGCACGGCTGAGCATCAGCGAACCGGCGGTGAGCTCGCGCGCGCGCGCCGCAGGCATCCATCCTGAAGCAGCCGCCGTGCCAGCGCTCACTAGGCTGATGCAGGACCTCGACAGTCGCTCGGTCGAAGGAGAGTGAGATGCCCTTTCCGCTGCTGTACCCGGCCCTGACGATCGTCTACTGGGCATTCGTCATCGTGGTGGTCGGGCTGGGAGTCGCCGCAGCGGCCGTGACGCTGAAGACCCCTCGACGATGGCTGGTGATCGCAGCGGCGGTCGCGATCGTCGTCGGCATGATCGCGGTGGTGCTCCCACACGAGCGCCCGCTGCCGGTCTACAGCGTCGTGCTGGGGCTCGCCGTTCTGGCACTGAGCGTGCTCGGCGGCGGCCCCGCCACGCTCTTCGTGCTCGCCGTCGCGTCGAGAGGAAGCATGCGCGAGGGCAGCCACGGCGGCATCGTCGTCGAACGCAAGGTGCCGGATGGCGAGATCGTGCGCGGCGAGGTGTTGCGCGGCGGCACCGTGATCGGGATCTTCGAGCGGGTCGCGACGACCGCCAGCATCATGGCCGGCTTTCCGGAAGCGGTCGCGGCGATCATCGCCATCAAGAGCGTCGGACGCTTCACCGAACTGGACGTCGCCGAGGTGCGGGAGCGCTTCATCATCGGCACACTGGTGAGCCTCGTATGGGCTGCGGCGTGCGGCGGATTGTTCCGGTTCGCGATCGGGGTCTGAGGTAGCGCCGCTCAGGTGTGGCTCGACGACTTCGCGCGGGGGTGCCGCTTGTACGGCGACACCGTACGGTCGCCCGGAATCCAGAAACGCCAGGGATACAGCGACTCGTCGCCGCCCGGTCCGCTGATTCCCGTGCGTGGCCCGGTCGCGAACGGCGTGACCGGGGCGTCGGGAAGCTCGATGGCGAAGGGCGGCTCGAAGGCGTCAGCCCCGTTCTCGTCAAGTCGGATGCCCGCCGCCACCGTCAGTCGGGCGGGACCACGGGCCAGATCGCGGTGCGGCACCTTCGCCCCGCGACGCTGCAGCGCCAGCTCCTCTCCCCCGACCACCTCCGCGCCGCGCAGCAGCACTCCCGACGCCTCGCCCTCCTGCGAGCAGACCAGGTTGGCGCAGGTGTGCATGCCGTAGGTGAAGTACGCGTACACGTGTCCGGCCGGACCGAACATGACGGCATTGCGCGGCGTCTTGCCGCGGAACGCGTGCGACCCCGGATCCGTTCCATCGCCCAGGTACGCCTCGACCTCGGTCAGCCGCAGCGTCACCGGGCCGTCCTCCGTGACGTGAGTGAGGTGGGCGCCGAGCAGCTCGGGTGCGACCTCGAGCGAGCTGCGTTCGAAGAACGACCTGTCGGGAACGAACATGCCTGCGCTCAACGCCAATGTCTGCGCTAGAAGAGCCGGCCGCCGATGACCAGAGTGGCCACGATCGCGAGGATCACGACCGCTGCGGCGACCACCGCGATCGCCGTCGTCAGCCGCTGCCTGCGCCTTGCCATCACACTCCACCGCCGAAGAGAGAGTCGGAGAGGATGCGCACCCGCTCGGTGAGGTGGGCGCGCTGCTCGGCGACGCGGACCGCCGCGGTTCCCCCGACGCCGTCACGTGAGGCGACGGACCCCTCGACAGTCAGCACCTCGCGCACCTGCGGCGTGAGGAGCGGCGAGATCGCCGCCAGCGTGTCGTCGTCGACCTCGTCGAGCTCCAAGCCGCGCGACTCGGCGTGGGCGACGAGCTTGCCGGTGATCTCGTGGGCATCCCGGAACGGCACGTGCTGCTTGACGAGCCACTCGGCCACGTCGGTGGCCAGCGAGTATCCCTGGGGGGCGAGTTCGCGCATCCGTTCGGTATGGAAACGGAGTGTGGCCACCATTCCGGTGAAGGCCGGCAGCAGCACCTCGAGTGTGTCCACCGAGTCGAACACCGGTTCCTTGTCTTCCTGCACGTCACGGTTGTACGCCAGCGGCAGGCCTTTCAACGTGGCGAGCAGGCCGCTCAGGTTGCCGATCAAGCGGCCCGCCTTGCCGCGAGCGAGCTCCGCGATGTCGGGGTTCTTCTTCTGCGGCATGATCGACGACCCGGTCGAGTACGAGTCGCTGAGCGTGACGAAACCGAATTCCCTCGTGTTCCAGAGGATGATCTCCTCGGCGAAGCGCGAGACATCCACGCCCAGCTGCGCCGTGAGGTAGGCGAACTCGGCGACGAGGTCGCGGGAGGCGGTCCCGTCGATCGAGTTCTCGACGACCGCGGAGAAGCCGAGCTCCGACGCGACCAGCGCGGCGTCGAGCCCGAGCGTGTTGCCGGCGAGGGCGCCGGAGCCGTAGGGGGAGGCATCCGAGCGGATGCGCCAGTCACGGATGCGCTCGAGGTCGCGCACGAGAGGCCAGCAGTGCGCCAGCAGATGATGCGCGAGCAGCACCGGCTGGGCATGCTGGAGGTGCGTGCGTCCCGGCATGATCGCGTCGGGGTTCGCCTCGGCCTGCGAGGCCAGGGCGTCGATCAGGTCGAGCACGAGCCGCGCGAGCCGTTCGGAGTGGTCGCGCAGGAACAGCCGCACGAGTGTGGCGATCTGGTCGTTGCGGCTGCGCCCGGCCCTGAGTTTTCCGCCCAGCTCGGCGCCCGTGCGTTCGACCAGGCCGCGCTCCAGGGCCGAGTGCACGTCTTCGTCGGATGCCTGCGGGCCGAACGCGCCGGAACTCACATCCGCGAGCAACTCGTCGAGGGCATCCGTCATCGCCTCCAGCTCGTCGGCGGAGAGGTATCCGGCAGCGGCCAAAGCCTTCGCGTGCGCCTTCGACCCTGCGATGTCGTATTCCGCCAGGCGCCAGTCGAACTGGGTCGACCGGCTGAGCTCGGTGAGTTCCGGCGAGGGGCCTCCGGCGAATCGTCCGCCCCAGAGCGCCCCGGCCTCCGCCGCCCTGTTGCCGTTCGACTCGTCAGACATCCTTCACACCTCTCGTGCCGTGCACCGCCGCGCTCATGCCGCGTTCTTCTCCAGCAGCCAGACGAGGAGCGCCTTCTGCGCGTGCAGCCGGTTCTCCGCTTCGTCCCAGATGGCGCTCTGCGGGCCGTCGATGACCTCAGGGTCGACCTCGTAGCCGCGGTCTGCGGGAAGGCAGTGCAGGAAGATGGCGTTCGGCTTCGCCAGAGCCATCAGCTCCGGTGTGACCTTGTAGCTCCCCATCGCGGCGATGCGGTGCGCCTTCTCCTCTTCTTTGCCCATCGAGACCCAGGTGTCGGTGACGATGACGTCGGCGCCCGCCGCCGCCTCGAACGGGTCGGTGTAGAGCGTGACCGAGCCGCCTGCGCGGGCCGCGAGCGCGTCCGCGTCGGAGACCACCTCGTCGTGCGGCGCGAACTCCGCGGGCGAGGCCACGCGGATGTTCATGCCGGCGATGGCCCCGGCGAGCAGGTACGACTGCGCCATGTTGCTCGCGCCGTCTCCGAGGAACGTGACGGTCAGGCCCGAGAGCGAGCCGAAGGCATCCCTGATGGTGAGCAGGTCGGCGAGCAGCTGACAGGGGTGGAAGTCGTCGGAGAGAGCGTTGATGACGGGAACGGTCGTGCCCTCCGCCATCTCCTCCAGTCCGGACTGCGCGTACGTGCGCCAGACGATCGCGGACACCATGCGCTCGAGAACTCGTGCCGTGTCGGACGGCGTCTCTTTGCCGCCGAGCTGGCTGTTCGCTGTGCTGATGATGAGCGGGCTGCCGCCGAGGTCGGCGATGCCCACGGCGAACGAGACGCGGGTGCGCGTCGAGGACTTGTCGAAGATGACGGCGACGGTCTGCGGGCCGGCCAGGGGCTTGCGTCCCCAACGGTCGTCGCGGATGCGCACGGCGAGGTCGAGGATCTCGGACTGCTCCTGGGCGGTCAGGTCGTCGTCGCGCAGAAAGTGGCGGGTCACGGTTCAGGCTCCCTGGTGCTGGTGGTCGAGCGAACGCTGGTCGAGTTCGGCCAAGGCGGCTCGGAAGCGCCGGTCGAACTCGGCGACCTCGTCGTCACCGATGATGAGTGGCGGAGCGAGGCGGATGCTCGACTCGTTGGGCGCGTTGACGATCAGCCCGTTGCGCAATGCCGCCGCGGTGAGCTGGTCGGCCACCGGCTCGGTCAGACCGACGCCGATGAGGAGTCCTTCGCCCCTCGTCTCGGCGATGAGCGGGGAACCGATGGCGGCCAGCACCCGGCGCAGCTGCGCACCACGCAGCTTGGCGTTCTCGACGAGGCCTGCACGCTCGATCTCCTCGAGCACCGCGCCTGCGACGGCGGTGGCGAGAGGGTTGCCACCGAACGTGCTGCCGTGCTGTCCACGGGTGAACAACTCGGACGCCTTGCCGAACGTGATGAGGGCCCCGATGGGCACGCCGCCGGCCATCCCCTTCGCGATGGTGATGGCATCCGGAACGATGCCCGCGTGCTGATAGCCGAACCATTCGCCGGTGCGACCGATGCCGGTCTGGATCTCATCGAGGATCAGCAGCGCACCGTGCCGCTGCGTGAGCTCGCGGGCCGCCGCAAGGTATCCGTCGGGCAGATCGATGACGCCGGCCTCGCCCTTGATCGGCTCGACGAAGAGCGCGGCGACGGTGTCGTCCAGAGCGGCGTCCAATGCCTCGAGCGTCGAGTCGATGTGCTCGACGCCGGGAACCATCGGCTCGAAGGGCTCGCGCATGTGGGGCTTGCCGGTGAGTGCGAGAGAGCCCATCGTTCTGCCGTGGAAGCCGTTCTTCAGGGCGAGGATGCGCGTGCGGGAGCCGGCGGAATTGAGGCGGGCAAGCTTGAAGGCCGCCTCGTTGGCCTCGGTTCCGGAGTTGCAGAAGTAGACGCGGCCGTACGTGCCCGCTCCCGTGATGCGTAGCAACCGCTCGGCCAGGGCGACCTGCGGCGGCGTGGCGAAGTAGTTGGAGACGTGGACGAGCTTGGCGGCCTGGGTGGAGAGCGCGTCGAGCAGCACGGGATGCGCGTGGCCGAGGGCGTTCACCGCGATGCCGGCGAGGAAGTCGAGATACTCCTTGCCGTCGACATCCCACACGTAGGCACCCCGACCGTGGTCGAGCATCACGGCGGGCACCGCGAGCGAGCCCATCATCACCTCGCTGAAGGTCTCGTGCCAGTGCTGTCCCGTCGAGACCGGGCTCGTTGTGGCCGTCACGCGGTCACCTCCGTTCCGCTGCCGCTCGTGGTGAAGAGTTCGAAGAGGAGCGAGTGCTCGTCTCGGCCGTCGATGACAGCAGCCTTCGGCACGCCGCCCTCGACGGCGTGCAGGCAGGCGGTCATCTTCGGGATCATTCCGGCGTCGAGCGACGGCAGCAGTTCGCGCAGTTCGACGGGGGTGATGGTGGAGATCAGCGAGTCGCGGTCCGGCCAGTCCCGGTAGAGGCCGGGAACGTTGGTGAGGATGACGAGCTTCGCGGCGCCGAGCGCTATGGCCAGGGCTGCGGCCGCGGCATCCGCGTTCACGTTGAGCGTGCGCCCAGGCACGTCCGCGTCGAGCGCGATGGACGAGACGACGGGCACGCGGCCCGCGTGCAGTTCGGCCAGCACTCCCTCGGGGTTGACGCCGATGACGTCGCCCACGAGTCCGAGATCGACGGGCTCGTCGTCGATGAGCTCTGTGCGCACCCGGCCCTCGAACAGTCGAGCGTCTTCCCCCGACATTCCTGAGGCGAGCGCACCGTGCCGGTTGATGTGGCCGACGATGTCGCGGCTGATCTGGCCGGTGAGCACCATGCGGACGACGTCCATGGTCTCCGGAGTGGTCACCCGGTAACCGCCGCGGAACTCGCTGACGATGCCGAGCCGGTCGAGCATGGCGGAGATCTGGGGCCCGCCACCGTGGACCACGACCGGACGGATGCCGGCATAGCGCAGGAACGCGATGTCGTCGGCGAACGCGCGCACGAGCCGATCGTCCACCATGGCGTTGCCGCCGAACTTGATGACGATGGTCTCGCCGTGGAAGGCCTTCAGCCAGGGCAGCGCCTCGATGAGGACCGCCGCCTTGGTGCTGTGGTGCGCGATGAGCGGCAGGGGCTGGGGTTCGGTGTTCGCGGGATCGGTCATCAGCTGGAGTAGGCGCTGTTCTCGTGCACGTAGTCGTGGGTGAGGTCGTTGGTGAGAATGGTGGCCGAGACGTCCCCTGCGTGCAGGTCGATCACGACAGAGGTGGCGCGGGGGCTGAGGTCGACGAGATCTCGCGGCTGGTCGGGCTCTCCCGCCGTGCAGACCTGGATGCCATTGATCTTCACGTCGATGCCGTACGGGTCGAACTGCGCGTCGGTGGTTCCGACTGCGGCGAGCACCCTGCCCCAGTTCGGGTCCTGGCCGAAGATAGCGGCCTTGAACAGGTTGCTGCGGGAGACGGCCCGGGCGACCTTCACAGCGTCGTCGTCGGTGGCTGCGTGCACCACCTCGATGGCGATGTCGTGCGACGCGCCCTCTGCGTCGCCCTGCAGCTGCAACGCGAGGTCATGGCAGAGGTCGGTGAGTGCGAGCGCGAACTCGTCGGCGGTCGGGGTGGCTCCCGACGCTCCCGAAGCCATCAGGACGACGGTGTCGTTCGTGGACATGCATCCGTCGGAGTCGAGCCGGTCGAATGTCACGCGGGTGGCGGCGCGGAGGGATGCGTCGAGCACGTCCGAGTCCAGGGCGGCGTCCGTGGTGATCACGACGAGCATGGTGGCCAGCCCCGGTGCAAGCATCCCCGCGCCCTTCGCCATGCCACCGATCGACCAGCCGCCCCCGGCCACGACGGCCTGCTTCGGATGCGTGTCGGTCGTCATGATGGCCTGCGCGGCGGCGAGGCCCCCGGCTTCGCCCTCGTCCATGGACGCTGCAGCGGCGGCGACGCCCTCCGTCACGGCCGTGCGGTTCAGCTGATCGCCGATGAGCCCGGTGGAGCAGACCACCACGTCACCGGCGGAGACGCCCAGGTTCTCCGCGACCGCTTCGGCCGTGGCGTGCGAGGTCTGGAATCCTTCCGCTCCGGTGTAGCAGTTGGCCCCGCCCGAGTTGAGCACGACGGCGGAGACGACGCCGTCGGCGGCCGCGCGTTCGCTCCACAGCACCGGATTGGCCTTGCAGCGGTTGGACGTGAACACCGCGGCCGCGTTCTGCAGTGGGCCCAGATTGCGCACCAGCGCCAGGTCGAGCGCACCGCTCGTCTTCAGTCCGGCGGCGACGCCCGTGGCGGCGAATCCTGCGGGTGCCGTGATGCTCACGGGGCGACTCCGTTCACGCTGAGGCCGGTGGTCTCCGGCAGGCCTAGCGCGATGTTCGCGCACTGGATGGCGGCGCCCGCCGTGCCCTTCGCGAGGTTGTCGACGGCGACGATGGCGACCACGCGATTCGCAGCGGAATCCACGGCGATGCCGATGAGCGCCGTGTTGGCGCCCAGCACGTCGGAGGTACGCGGGAACTTGCCGGCAGGAAGCACCTGAACGAACGGCTCCCCTCCGTACGCGTCGTTCCAGGCCGCGCGCACCTCGTCGACGGAGACGCCTGGCCTCAGCGGCGCCGAGACCGTGGCCAGGATGCCCCGCGCCATGGGCACGAGCACCGGCGTGAACGAGATGGCAGGGTTCGCTGCCCCCGCAAGGCGGAGGTTCTGCAGGATCTCTGGGATGTGGCGGTGCGTTCCCCCGACGCCGTAGGGGACGGCGTTGCCGAGCAGCTCGGAGGCGAGGTAGGTGGTCTTGAGACTCTTGCCCGCACCGCTCGGACCGACGGCGAGCACGGCCACGATCCCGGTCTCGTCGATGATCCCGGCGCCCACTCCGGGAGCGATGGCCAGCGACACCGAGCTCGCGTTGCAGCCGGGCGCTGCGATGCGCTTCACGCCGGCGAGGGCATCCCGTTGCTTGCCGTCGACGGTCGGAAGCTCTGGCACGCCGTACGGCCAGGCGCCCGCGTAGTCGCCTCCGTAGAACGCGTTCCAGTCCGCCTCGGACGTCAGCCGGTGATCGGCTCCGCAGTCCACGACGAGCACGTCGTCTCCGAGCTGGGCACTGATCGCGCCGGATGCGCCGTGCGGAAGGGCGAGGAAGACGACGTCGTGACCTGCGAGGGTCGCGGCATCCGTCTCCTGCAACGTGAGATGGGCGAGGGAACGCAGATGCGGCTGGTGATCGATCAGCGGTGACCCGGCGTTCGAGCCTGCTGTCACGGTGCGGATGTCGAACGAGGGATGATCGGCCAGGATGCGGAGGAGCTCTCCCCCCGCGTAGCCCGAGGCGCCGGCGACGGCAACCGAATAGGACATGTCTCTACCTTAAGAGTGGACGGACGATGGTCGGCACGGCGACGCCCACGGCGGGTCCGCGCTGAAGCGCGGGCACGTACGCGTCGCCTAGCCTCGGCGCGCGTCCGGACGTCGGCGCAGGGCACGGGTCGAGAAGACCTGTGCGATCGCGGTGCGCCGAACGTGAGACATGCGTGTCAGCATAGCGGGCATCCGACGGTCTCACCGAATCCGCAGGCTCTGGCCGGTCGTCACGTTCGGTAGGGCTACTCCCTGACGCTTGCACCGAAGCGCTCACCCGCGGCGCGAGCGCCGGCCAGCTTGGCCTCGCTCGCCTCGGCCGCCGTGAGCGTGCGATCGGAGGCGCGGAAGCGGAGCGCGAAGGTGAGGCTCTTCGTGCCCTCCGGCAGGCCCCGTCCGCGATAGTCGTCAACGACGTGCGCACTCTCGAGGAGCTCGCCCGCTCCGTCGATCACGGCGGCCAGCACATCGGCCGCGGGGACCGCGGCGTCGACGACCAGGGACAGGTCCTGGGTAGCGGCCGGGAACGTCGAAATGGGCGTCACCTCGATGTTGCGGCCTGCCGCAGCGAGCATCCGGTCGAGGTTCAGCTCGAGCACCGCGACCACACGCGGCAGGTCGGCGTCTTCGGCCACTTGCGGCAGCAGCTCGCCGGCGCACCCGATGGGTTCGCCGTCGAGAAGGACCTCTGCGGTGCGTCCCGGGTGGAGCGCCTTGTGGGAGCCCTGGCGCACGGCCAGCGGCACGCCGAGCGCGGTCTGCAACGTGCGCACGGCTGCGAGAGCGTCCGCGATGCCGGCGGCGACGGGAGCAAGGCCGGGCTGCTTCGGCGTCGACTCCCCCGTGAAGAGCGCCGCGACCATGCGTGGCTGCGCCGGGATGCCCTCCTCGAGTTGTTCGAGCACGCTGGGCTCCGGCAGCGCGGCGCCGAGGGGTAGCTCCGCCGTTCCGCGCACCGGCCCGTCCGGCCGGAACACCAGACCGATCTCGAACAGGGCGAGATCCGTCAGACCGCGGGAGAGGTTGCGCCTGGCGGTCTCGACCAGTCCGGGTAGCAGGGATGCGCGCATGAACGGCACGGAGGCATCCAGAGCGTTCGCCAGCCGGACCGAAGGCACCGGCTCGTCGCCCGCAGTTCCGTACAGATCGTTCTGAGCCTGCGTGACGAACGGGTAGACGAGCACCTCGGTGAGGCCGCTTCCGGCGAGCGCCGTGGCAGCCTGCCTTCGCAGGTGCTGGCCACGAGTCAAGCCGCGACCGGGCGGGGCGACGGGAAGCACCGAAGGGATGCGGTCGTAGCCGACGATGCGGGCGACCTCCTCGGCCAGGTCGGCCTCGTCGTTCAGGTCGGGACGCCAGCTCGGCGGGGTGACGATCAGTCCGCCCTCCGTCTGCTCGATGGCGCCGCCGATCTCGGCGAGCGCCGTCCGCACCTCCTCATCGGTGAACTCGACGCCGACGAGCGCGCTGACGAAGCCGTGCCTGAGCATGATCGGCTCGCGCAGCTCCACGGTGCGCTTGGTCGACCCCAGACCGTCCGCTTGGCCGCCGCCGAGTTGCTCGAGCAGCTGCACGACGCGAGCGGCAGCGACCCTCGCCACGTCGGGGTCGACGCCCCGCTCGAACCGGCGGGATGCCTCGCTCGGCAGCTTGTGCCTGCGAGCGCTTCTGGCGACCGTGACGGGGTCGAAGTTCGCGGCCTCCACCAGCACGTCGGTGGTCGCGTCGCTCACCTCGGTGTTCGCGCCGCCCATGACGCCCGCGAGTCCGATCGGGCCGGAGTCGTCGGTGATGAGCAGGTCTTCCGGGTCGAGCTTTCGAGTCTGCCCGTCGAGTGTCTCGATGCGCTCCCCCGGCTTCGCGCGTCGCACCGTGATGCCGCCGGTGAGCTTGGCCAGGTCGTATGCGTGCGTCGGCTGGCCGAGCTCCACCATCACGTAGTTCGTGATGTCGACGATGAGCGAGACGGAGCGGATGCCGGCGAGCACCAGCCGCGCGATCATCCACGCCGGCGTCGGAGCCGACGGGTCGATGCCGCGCACCACCCTGGTGACGAAGACGCTGGCACCGACGCGACCGCGGATCGGTGCCTCGTCGTCGATCGTGACACGGAAGCCGTCTGCATCCACCGGTTCGACGGCGTGCGCCGGGTCGCGGAAGGCCGCGCCCGTGGAGTGGGAGTACTCGCGGGCGATGCCTCGGATGGAGAGCGCGTATCCGCGGTCGGGCGTGACGTTCACCTCGACGGACGTGTCGTCCAGGCCGAGCAGCGCGATGGCGTCCGTGCCGACGGGCGCGTCGATGCCGAGCTCCACTAGCCGCAGGATGCCACTGTGCTCATCGCCGAGGCCCAGCTCCCGAGCGGAGGCGATCATTCCGTCGGAGACGTGACCGTAGGTCTTGCGCGCCGCGATCGGGAACGGGCCGGGCAGCACCGAACCGGGGAGCGTCACCACGACCTTGTCGCCGACGAAGAAGTTGCGGGCGCCGCAGACGATGCCGTGCACGGCCTCGCCGCCGTCGGCCGCTTGTTCGCCCTCGGGCGCCACGCGCACTTGGCACCAGCGGATCGTCTTGCCGTTGCTCTGCGGCTCCTCGACGAACTCGAGCACCTCGCCGACCACGACCGGTCCGGAGATGTCGAATCGATGGATGTCCTCCTCTTCGAGCCCGACCTTGACGAGCGCGGCGTGGACGTCCTCCGGCGTCGAGCCGGGGATGACGTCGACGTACTCGGCGAGCCAACTCAAGGGGATGCGCATCAGACCACCATTCCGAACTGCTGTGAGAAGCGGATGTCTCCCTCGACCATGTCGCGCATGTCACTGAGTCCGTTGCGGAATTGCAGCGTGCGCTCGATGCCCATGCCGAAGGCGAAGCCGCTGTAGACATCCGGATCGATGCCCGCCGAGCGCAGTACGTTGCGGTTCACCATGCCGCAGCCGCCCCATTCGATCCAGCGCGCGCCGCCCTTCGCGCCCGGATGCCAGACATCCATCTCGGCGCTCGGCTCCGTGAACGGGAAGTAGTTAGGACGCAGGCGGATCCTCGCTTCCTCGCCGAACATCGCCCGTGCGAAGTGCTCGAGCGTGCCGCGAAGGTGCGCCATCGTGAGCCCCTTGTCGACGGCGATGCCTTCGATTTGGCTGAACACGGGGGTGTGCGTCGCGTCGAGCTCGTCGGTGCGGTAGACACGGCCGGGCGCGACCACGTAGACCGGCAGCTCGCGCTCCAGCAGCGCGCGCACCTGAACGGGAGAGGTGTGCGTGCGCAGCACGAGATGCGCCTCGGGAGGCTCGACGAAGAACGTGTCCTGCAGGGCGCGTGCCGGGTGATCGGCGTCGAAGTTGAGCGCGTCGAAGTTGAACCACTCGCTCTCCAGCTCCGGCCCTTCCGCGACCTCCCAGCCCATGCCGACGAAGATGTCGGCGATGCGCTCCTGCAGCAGGGAGAGCGGATGCCTCGCCCCGGCGCGACCCGTAAGTGCCACCTCGGTGACGTCCAGTGCTTCCTGGGCCAGCCGCTTCTGATTCTCCGCCTCGGCGAGCACCGTCTCCTTGGCCGCGAACGCCTGGTTCACGCGACCCCTGGCCTGTCCGACGAGTTTGCCGAGCTCGGCCTTCTGGTCAGCGGGAACGTCACGGAGCCCGGCGTTGAGCCTGGCGAGCGTCGAATGCTCGCCCGCGTGCGCCGCGCGGGCGGCCTTGAGCTCCGCGACATCGGAGGAGGCGTCGACCGCGGCCAGGGCCGCCTCGACCGCCGATCGCACCGCGGGTTCGGTGATCTGGATGGGTTCTGGCACGAAGATCAAGTCTACGCAGGGCCCGGAGCCGGAAATCCCGGCTCGACGCCCACGACGATCGAGGCGACGACCTCGTCGACGGCCTCCTGCGACGGGGCGGCACCGACCTCTCCGAAGAGCAGGTGACCCGAACCCATCAGTGCGAGTGCGAGCGTGCGCGGGTCGGCGGACGGCACCAGACGCCCGTGATCGCGCTCGGCCGCGAGGTAGGCGGTGAGGATGTTCGTCGCCTGGCCGAGATACGACAGCGGGTGGTCTCCGGATGCCCGAAGCCTGGCGCGCACCGCATCCCTGGTGATGACGATGCGGATGGTCGCGAGCCCGAGCGAATCGAAGACGCGCGCCAAGGCGTCGCGCAGGTTGGCCACCACGCTCGATGCTCCGGCAACGGTGTTCAGCTCGTCGCCGAGATCACGAAGTCGCACCGTCTTCTGAACCACCCACTCCGCCAGAAATGTGTCGAAGTCCGGGAAGTGCCGGTGCAGCACACCCTTCGCCACCCCCAGCTCCTCGGTCACCGCGCGGCTGGTCAGAGCGCTCGCGCCGTCCCGGAGCACGACCCGGTCCGCGGCGTCGAAGAGACGCGCGCGGGCGTCCTGCAGGGCGACTCCGGTGGGCGGCACGCGCGCTCCTCTCGTTCGCTCAGCGCGATCAGGCTCCACGAGTGACCGCTTGCCCACTTAGAGTGGGCGCATGGTCACTCTACCCGAGCGCTTCACGGCAGCCGACTCGCACAGAGCCCGCGACATGGCAGAGTCCTTCGGCGAGCACGCCGCGGCCTACGACCGCGCCCGACCGCACTACCCCGGCGAGCTGGTGGACCGCATCCTCGCCGAGACGCGTGCGGGGTCGCGCGAGCCCGACGTGCTCGATGTCGGCATCGGCACGGGCATCTCCGCTCTGCCGTTCCGGGAACGAGGCGCTCACGTCATCGGTGTCGACGTGGATGACCGCATGGCCGAGTTCGCCCGGTCGCGCGGCTTCGAGGTCGAGGTGGCGAGGTTCGAGGAGTGGGACGCGGCGGCCCGCGACTTCGACCTCGTGATCGCCGGGCAGACCTGGCACTGGATCGAGCCCGTCGCCGGAGCAGCCAAGGCGGCGGGCATCCTGCGGCGCGGCGGACGGCTCGCGGTGTTCTGGAACGTGATGCAGTTTCCGCCGGAGCTCGGGGCCGCATTCGACGCCGCCCTCGCACGCCGGCTGCCCGGGACGCCGTTCGCACGGGGCATCTCGGCGGGACTGAACGGATACGAGTCGCAGCTGGACAAGGCGAGTGCGGGCATCCGCGAGTCCGGAGCGTTCGGCGACGTCGACCGGTGGCGGTTCGACTGGCGCCGGGAGTACAGCCGAGACGAATGGCTGGACGGGCTGCCGACCTCTGGCGGCTTCAACCGGCTGCCCGCGGACCGGCTCGAGCCGCTCCTCGACGAGATCGGCCGGGCGATCGACGACGTCGGCGGGTCGTTCACCATGGACTACGCCGCCATGGTGGTCACCGCGCTGCGCAACGCCTGAGCGCGCCCGCTCGTCAGGATCGCTGCGCGAACGCCGACTCGTACAGGCACACCGAAGCCGCCGTCGCCAGGTTCATCGACTCCGCGTGTCCGTAGATGGGCACCGTGATGACGCGATCCACGAGGGCGACCGCGTCATCGGAGAGCCCGTGCGCCTCGTTGCCGAACACCCACGCCGTCGGCTCGGCGAGTTCGCCGCTCACGCGTGCGACGAGAAGGTCGTCGCCTGCCATATCGGCCGCCAGCACCCGAAGACCCGCCGCCTTGGCGCGCGTGAGCACGCCCTCGATCGTGGCACCGACAGCGACGGGCACATGGAAGATCGAACCCGTCGTGGAGCGGACGACCTTCGGGTTGTAGAGGTCGACGGTGTGACCGGAGAACACGACGGCGTCCGCTCCCGCCGAGTCCGCTGCACGGATGATCGTGCCCGCGTTCCCGGGGTCGCGCACCTCCTCGAGCACCGCGATGAGCCGGGGCGACGCGTCGAAGACCGCGTCGAGCGACACCGGGAACTGTCGGCACACCGCGACGAACCCCTGCGGCGTGACGGTGTCGGCCATCGCGTCGAGCACGTGCTCTGCGACCAGCTCGGTGCGCACCTCCGCCTCCCGTGCAAGGGCGACGACATCATCATGCTTGCGCAGCGCATGCTCCGTGACGAACAGCTCGACAACGAGGTCCGGACGCCACGCGAGCGCCTCCCGCGCCGCCTGGGGACCCTCCAGCAAGAAGGTCCCTGTGTCGGCACGCGCCGACTTCTTCGCGAGCTTGGCGACGGCACGGACCCTTGGGGACCGAGGGTTGTCGAGCACGCGCTCAGCCTAGCTGGTGACTGGGTTCGCTTCGCGGCAGCGGCGGACGTCACTTTCCGGGGACATGCCCGAGCCGCGCTTCGCGCGGCTCCCGCCAGACCCGATGCCAGCCCCCGGAAAGTGACGTCCGTCGCTGCCGCGCGTTTCAGAGGCGTCGCACGTGCTCTTTGGGTATGAGAAATGCGGAACGGCCCGGCTCCTGAAGGAGCCGGGCCGTGCTGTGTTGTTTTAGGCGGCGTTGGGGGCCGACGTGTCGGCGGGGAGCGCCTTCTTGGCGGTCTCGACCAGGGCCGCGAAGGTCGCGGGCTCGTTCACGGCCAACTCGGCCAGGATGCGACGGTCCACCTCGACACCGGCCAGGTTCAGGCCCTGGATGAACCGGTTGTAGGTGAGGCCGTTCTGACGGCTCGCGGCGTTGATGCGCTGGATCCACAGACGACGGAAGTCTCCCTTGCGGGCACGACGGTCACGGTAGCTGTAGACCAGCGAGTGGGTGACCTGCTCCTTGGCCTTGCGGTAGAGGCGCGACCGCTGGCCGCGGTAGCCCTCGGCGCGCTCGAGGATGACCCGACGCTTCTTGTGGGCGTTGACGGCCCTCTTCACTCTTGCCATTGTTCGTAATTCCTTTACGCGTCGTGTCGGCTTACTTGCCGAGGAGCTTCTTGGCGACCTTGGCGTCGACGTTCGGAAGCACCTGATCCTGGTTCAGACGGCGCGTACGACGGCTCGTCTTGAGCTCCAGGTGGTGGCGCATGCCGGCCTGCTGCTTCATCACCTTGCCGCTGCCGGTGAGCTTGAAACGCTTCTTGGCCCCGGAGTGGGTCTTCTGCTTGGGCATTATTTCTCCTCATCGGTGGCGGATTCGGTCTCCGCCTCGGTGGCCGTCTCGCCGGATCGTTGCTGCTGGGAGCGCGCCCGGTTGGCGGCACGTTGTGCGTTGGCCTCGGCCTTGGCCTCTGACTTGTTCTTCAAGGGGCCGATGACCATGACCATGTTGCGACCGTCGATGGTCGGGGTCGATTCCACGGAACCGAACTCCGCGACATCCTCGGCGAATCGCTGCAGCAAGCGCACGCCCTGCTCGGGTCGGGACTGCTCACGCCCGCGGAACAGGATCATGGCCTTGACCTTGTCGCCGGACTTGAGGAATCCCTCGGCGCGCTTGCGCTTCGTCTCGTAGTCGTGTTTGTCGATCTTGAGGCGGAACCGCACCTCTTTCAGCACGGTGTTCGCCTGGTTGCGCCTGGCCTCTTTGGCCTTCTGCGCAGCCTCGTACTTGAACTTGCCGTAATCCATGATCTTGGCCACGGGAGGCTTCGAGTTCGGAGCCACCTCGACGAGGTCCATGTCTGCTTCCTGCGCGAGACGGATGGCGACCTCGATCTTGACGACGCCGATCTGCTCTCCGCCTGGGCCGACGAGGCGGACCTCTGGCACGCGGATACGGTCATTGGTACGGGGATCGCTGATGCGTGTCTCCTCTGATCGAACATTGCTGTGAACGGCACCTGCGGCGGCGCCGTAGGTGGTCGGCAGAGGTCTCACACACGTGCGATCCGTGCTCGCGCACGGCCGCGCATCCCGCACCCTTTTCGTCAGCCTCAACGACTTTCGTCGCGTGAAGCGGAGTGCGTAACGACCCGGTAACCTGATGAAGCGGTCATCGCGGGTGGGAGAGTCTCCACTTTTCCTCTCGGGGCATCATGCTCCGAAAGCCCGACACAGCTTAGCAGACGCCCGGGTCACAAGCCGAATCGGCCGCCACGCTCACACCCGTCGATTCGCCGCGGAGGCCTCATGTCCGATCAGCACGTCCACCGATTCGACTCAGGCGACGACGTGCTGCAGGCCGAAGCCGCAGCACTCGCTGAGGCCACACGGGACATCGCGGATGTGCCGGCCGTCGAAGTGATCACGACCACTGCTGTGCACCTGATGAGCGCTGCGGCCGTGAAGTGCGGACTGGCGGATGACCCGGATGCTCAGACGGATCTGGACGAGGCTCGCAAACTCATCGACGCTCTGGCCGGTCTGGTCACGGCCAGCGCGCAGCACATCGGCGACCAGCACGCGCGCAGCCTGCGCGACGGGCTACGCAGTCTGCAGCTCGCGTTCCGCGAGGCATCCGTCATCCCGGATGCACCGGGCTCGGGACCCGGCGAGAAGTACACCGGCCCCGTGAACTGAGCCGCGCTACCGTCAGGCGACTGAGCGCAGGCGAAGCGTCATCGAGTCGACGCGATCGGCGATGAGCGCGGACGCGGCCCAAGCGGAGGTGACGCGCGCCACGACGGCATCCAGCGCACCCCGGTCGAGGCCGGGACGCAGTGCGAGGACCACCTCGACCTCCGGGCCGTGCAGGCGGGCGGTCGGGTCTCCGGCCGAGAGGTTCACCGCCTGTACCGCTTGCTCGTTCAGGGATGCCTGCGTGAACGCGACGAGCACGGCATCGTCCTGCCACGGCGGCGTCCACGGCTCCCCCGTGGCCAGTGCCTTCACGGCGGGGCGACGGAGCACGAACTCGGTGGGAGTCGTCGGGTCGATCACCACGAGCTCCGTCTGCTCGCTCGCCGCAGCCAGCGCGACCCGGGGGCCCGCGGCAGGGACCGGGCGCGCCAGCGTGTTCCAGGCCGACATGGTCCGCACCGAGGAGAAGGCGGGCAGCACGGCTCGGCCATCCGGTGCCCGCACGGTGGCGATGGACAGCTCCTGCGTCTTGTCGACGAGGTGTCCGTCCGGGGTCTCCCCGACCTCGCCCGCGTGAGCGAGAAGAGGCACGAGCAGGCGCGCAGCGCGGACCGCCTCGACGACGGCCGTCTCGCCGGCGGTCCCTTGCGCGAACCCGGTCAGAGCGGCGAGCAGACCAGGATCCGCCGAACCGTCATCCGTCGACGCAGGGCCCTGGTCGAAGGAGCGCCCCTCCCAGGGCAGGCCGGCCGAGTCCGCTCGGTCCGTCGAGCCGAAGAGGTGGCGGGAGCGCTCAGCGTCCGGCAACGTCCAGCGCCTCCGGGAGCGTGAAAGCGCCGGAGTAGAGCGCCTTGCCGATGATCGCGCCCTCCACACCGAGTGGCACGAGCTCGCGGAGGGCGATGATGTCGTCGAGGCTGGAGACGCCGCCCGACGCGACCACCGGACGGTCGGTGCGCTCCGTGACCTGGCGCAGCAGCTCGAGGTTGGGGCCGCGCAGGGTGCCGTCCTTCGTGACGTCCGTGACGACATAGCGGGCGCATCCTGCGTCTTCGAGCTGTGCGAGCACCTCCCACAGGTCGCCGCCGTCCTGCGTCCAGCCGCGTGCGGCGAGAGTCGTTCCGCGAACGTCGAGGCCGACGGCGATCGCCTCGCCATATCGCGAGATCACATCGGATGCCCACTGCGGGTTCTCCAGCGCCGCCGTGCCGAGGTTCACACGCCTCGCGCCGAGCTCGAGCGCGTGCTCCAGCGATGCGTCGTCACGAATGCCGCCGGAAAGCTCGATCTTCACGTCGCGTCTGGATCGCATCACGGCCTTGAGCACGTCCCGGTTGTGGCCGCGGCCGAACGCCGCGTCGAGGTCGACCAGGTGGATCCACTCGGCGCCCTGCTCGACCCACTCCTGCGCGGCGTCGACCGGATCGCCGTAGCTGGTCTCACTTCCCGCCTCGCCCTGCGTCAGGCGCACCGCCTTGCCGTCGGCGATGTCGACAGCGGGGAGGAGAACGAGTTCGGGGGTGTCGCTGATGGGGCTCATGAAGTGGCTGTGCTCTTTCGGTGACGATGACGGAAGGCGGTCGGATGCCGTGAGTCAGGCGGCCAGTACGGGCAGGCTCCGCACCCAGTTGCTCAAGAGTCGCATGCCGGCCTGACCCGACTTCTCCGGGTGGAACTGGGTGGCCGACAGGGGGCCGTTCTCGATGGCGGCGAGGAATCGGCTGCCGTGGTCGGCCCAGGTGAGCTTCGCGGCGGCGAACGGGCCCGACGGCTCTAGCTCCCAGCGCTGGGCAGCGTAGGAGTGCACGAAGTAGAAGCGCTCGTCGCGCACGCCGTCGAAGAGCACGGAGTCGGCGGGAGCATCCACAGTGTTCCAGCCCATGTGAGGCAGAACGTCGGACTCCAACCGCTCGACGGTCCCGGGCCACTCGCCGAGACCCTCCGCATCGTGACCGTGCTCGACGCCGTGCTCGAACAGCACCTGCATGCCCACGCAGATGCCGAGCACTGGACGTCCGCCGGCCAGGCGCCGGTCGATGATCTCGGCGCCGTGCACCGCCTTCAGCTGATCGACGACCGCCTTGAAGGCGCCGACGCCCGGTACCACCAGCCCGTCGGCATCCATCGCGGCCTGCCGGTCACTGGTCAGCGTCACGTGTGCCCCGACGGCCTCGAGCGCCTTGGCCGCCGAGTGAACGTTGCCGGAGCCGTAGTCGAGCACGACGACGGAGGGACCTCCGCCCGCATTCGTCACAACGCGCCCTTGGTCGACGGGATGCCCTGCACGAGCGGGTCGAGCGCCTTCGCCTGCCGGAACGCGCGCGCGAACGCCTTGAACTCCGCCTCAGCGATGTGGTGCGGGTCGCGGCCCGACAGCACGCGAACGTGCACCGTCAGTGCGGCGTTGAACGCGATGGCCTCGAAGACGTGCCGCACCATCGACCCGGTGAAGTGGCCGCCGATCAGGTGGTGCTCGAAGCCGTCCGGCTCGCCCGTGTGCACCAGATAAGGACGGCCCGAGACGTCGACGACCGCCTGCACGAGTGCCTCGTCGAGCGGTACGGTGGCGTCGCCGTAGCGGGAGATGCCGGACTTGTCGCCAAGGGCATCCCTGATCGCGAGACCGAGCACGATTCCGACGTCTTCTACCGTGTGGTGCACGTCGATCTCGATGTCGCCCTTCGCTCGCACCGTCAGATCGGTGAGCGAGTGCTTGGCGAACGCGGTGAGCAGGTGATCGTAGAACGGTACCGTGGTGTGCACGCTACTGCTGCCCGTGCCGTCCAGATCGAGCGACAGCTCGATGCTCGACTCGCTGGTCTCGCGGCGGATGCTCGCGGTGCGGCTGGTCATGCCGTCAAGCCTAATTGAGCGAGGTAGCCGCACTCGCCGACGCCCGGGCAGCGGGTGCGGCAGCCAACTCGGCCATGGCGTCGAGGAAGACGCTGGTTTCGGCCTCCGTACCGGCACTCACACGCAGGTGGTGCGGTATGCCGACATCGCGCACGAGGATTCCCCGCTCCTTGAGGGCGAGGAATGTCGCGTGAGGATCGTCGACGCCGCCGAACAGCACGAAGTTGCTGCCGGAGTCGTGCACGACGAATCCCAGTTCCGCGAGCCGGGATGCGATCCGGTCTCGTTGCCGCACGATGTCGTGCACCGTTGCGAGCATCTCGTCGGAGTGCCGCAACGCCGCTACCGCCGCGGCCTGTGTGAGCACGGACAGGTGGTAGGGCAGCCGCACGAGCCGAAGCGCGTCGGCGACGGCCGGGTCAGCGGCGAGGTAGCCGAGCCGTACACCGGCGAACGCGAACGCCTTGCTCATCGTGCGGGAGACGATGAGCCGCTCGCGTCCGGGGAGAAGCGTCAGCGCACTGGGTGCGTCCCGTGGCATGAACTCCTCGTACGCCTCGTCGACGACCACCACGCCGTCGGTGGCGTCATAGACGGCTTCGACGACATCCAGCCCCAGCGGGGTGCCGGTGGGGTTGTTCGGCGCGCACAGGATGACGACATCCGGACGGTGCTCCTGGACCGCGGCGGCCGCGTGGTCCGGCGCCACCGTGAAGTCCGGTGCTCGATCGGCGGCGATCCACGCCGTTCCCGTCCCGGAGGCGAGCAGCGGGTACATCGAGTAGGTCGGGGCGAACCCGAGAGCGCTGCGCCCGGGGCCGCCGAACGCCTGCAGGATCTGCTGGAGCACCTCGTTGGAACCGTTCGCCGCCCAGATGTTCGAGGCGTCGAGGCCGTGCCCCAGGTAACGGGCCAGCGCCTCGCGTAGCTCGAGGAACTCCCGGTCCGGATAGCGGTTCGCGCCCTTCAGCGCAGCTCCGACGGACTCCAGGATGTCCGCGACGACGTCATCCGGGATCGGATGCGTGTTCTCGTTGACGTTCAGCGCCACGGGCACGGGCGCCTGCGGCGCGCCGTACGGGGACTTGCCGCGCAGGTCATCGCGGAGAGGGAGGTCGGAGAACGAGATCACCCGTCAATGCTAGGGCGGCCGCTCACCGGTTCGAGCCGTCGAACTCATGCGGGATGGCGAGCTGCTCCCCCGCCTGCACCATGCTCGACGAGAGTCCGTTCAGATCGACGAATGCGGCGACCACGTCGCGCGGATCGCTGTGCGGAGCCACACGCTGCGCGATGCTCCACAGCGACTCGCCCGGCTGCACCGTCAGATGGTGGAACGACGCGGCAGATGACTCGATGCCCGCCATGGCGCCGCTGCTGGCCAGCAGAGCGCCGCCACCCACCAGGACCGGCAGCACGATCAGCGCTGACAGTACGACACGGCCCCGACGAGTGAGGCGGGTGCGCACGTGTGCCGAACGGCTCCGCGTCGAGTGCGCGAGTGCGATGGTCGTCATGACCGTCTCCCTTCAGTGTCGAACCCGTGTTCCGAATCTATCTTCGATCTTCTCCGATTTCAACGGTATGTTCGGATCTGTGCCGGTCGAGTTATCAACACGCTCGAACAGAATCGCCGATCCGGAGCGAAACCCGGATAGAGTTTCGATCATCAGGAACTACACCACGCACCACTGACATTCGATTGAGGCTTGGTGACGGATGCTCGCATCCATCACCAAGGCGATTGGGAATGGCGAGCGGCGGAGCCGCGAGCACACTCGCCAACGAGAGAGGAGAGCACGTTGACCGACGTCGATGACGCACAGCAAGGAGCCGCCGTCTCAGGCGCCCGGAGCGGCCGCGCCGCCACGGAGAAGCCGCGCACGCGACGACGGAAGAGCCTGAGCGACAAGCAGCGCGC
Source organism: Humibacter sp. (assembly GCF_051954055.1). Classification (NCBI taxonomy): domain Bacteria; kingdom Bacillati; phylum Actinomycetota; class Actinomycetes; order Micrococcales; family Microbacteriaceae; genus Humibacter; species Humibacter sp. The sequence continues at coordinate 23,737 of NZ_JBQCIE010000138.1, forward strand.
GATCCTCGAGGTGATCCAGCGCTCGGTCAGTCAGCGGGGGTATCCGCCGAGCATGCGCGAGATCGGCGATGCGGTCGGTCTCGCATCGCTTTCCAGCGTGGCGCATCAGCTGGGTCAGCTCGAGCTCAGCGGGTACCTGCGTCGCGACCCCAACCGTCCCCGGGCGCTCGAGGTGCTGATCGATCTGCCGGAGAGCACGGGCCGCGCCGAGGCGGCGACGGACTTCGAGACCTCGATTCCCGTCGGCGACGCCACCATGGTCCCCATGGTGGGCCGCATCGCCGCGGGTGTCCCGATCACGGCCGAGCAGCAGGTCGAGGAGGTGTTCCCTCTGCCCCGACAGCTCGTCGGCAACGGCGAGCTGTTCATGCTGAAGGTGCAGGGCGAGTCGATGATCGACGCGGCGATCTGCGACGGCGACTGGGTCGTCGTGCGGCAGCAGAAGACGGCTGAGAACGGAGACATCGTCGCGGCGATGCTCGACGGAGAGGCGACCGTCAAGGTGTTCCGCCAGCGCGACGGCCACACCTGGCTGCTGCCGCGCAACTCGGCGTACGAACCGATCCTCGGCGACTTCGCCGATGTGGTCGGCAAGGTAGTCGCCGTGCTGCGAGCGGTCTGACCATCGCCCATGGGCGATGCGACGCTTGCGTCGATCCGGATCGAGCATCACTTCGATGCCGCTCAGGAGAAGGTGTGGCGCGCCTGGACCGATCCGGACGTCGTGCGGAGATGGTGGGGCTCGCAGCCCGACGGCGTCGTGACGTCGGCGCACCTCGAGGTGCGCGAGGGCGGCCGGTTCGAGATCTCGTTCCAGGACCCGGACGGAGACGCGCACACCAGCAGTGGTGAATACCTGCGCGTCGAGCCCATGGTCGCGCTCGAGTTCACCTGGGGCTGGCGGAGCGAACCGGGCGTCGTGTCACGCGTGACCGTCGGGTTCGAGCCGCGCGAGAAGGGCACGGCGATGCGATTCGTGCACGGCGAACTGCGCGGTGCTTCCAAGCACGACTACGCCCAGGGCTGGCGTCGCACGTTCGCGAAGCTCGACCGGGTGCTCGCGGCGGATGCCCAGTGCTGATAACAGCCACAGGCATCCGCCGTACCGAGCTACGCCGGCTGCTTCTCGCGAACCGCCTGCGTGGCCTCGATGATGTTCTTCAGCGAGGCCACGGTCTCGTCGTACCCGCGCGTCTTCAGCCCACAGTCGGGGTTCACCCACACCTGCCGCTCCGGGATGCCGCCCAGTGCCTTCTCGAGGAGTTCTGTGACCTCAGCCACCGATGGCACGCGCGGCGAGTGGATGTCGTACACACCGGGTCCGATTCCGTGGTCGAATCCGCTGGCCTTGATGTCGTCGACCACCTCCATGCGGCTGCGCGCGGCCTCGATGCTGGTCACGTCGGCGTCCAGGTTGCGGATCGCATCGATCACGACGCCGAACTCCGAGTAGCACAGGTGCGTGTGGATCTGCGTCGCATCGCCGACCCCGCTCGTGGCGAGACGGAACGAGCCGACCGACCAGTGGAGGTAGTCCGGCTGGTCCTTCTTCTTGAGCGGCAGGAGCTCGCGCAGCGCAGGCTCGTCGACCTGCACGATGCGGATGCCCGCCGTCTCGAGGTCGGCGATCTCGTCGCGGAGCGCGAGCGCCACCTGCCTCGCCGTGTCTCCGAGCGGCTGATCGTCGCGCACGAACGACCACGCGAGGATCGTGACCGGACCGGTGAGCATCCCCTTCACCGGCTTCTCCGTGAGCGACTGCGTGAAGGTTGACCACTCCACCGTGATCGGCTTCGGGCGCGACACGTCACCCCAGAGGATCGACGGCCTCGTGCACCGGCTTCCGTATGACTGCACCCAGCCGTTCTGCGTCACGGCGAAGCCGTCGAGGTTCTCCGCGAAGTACTGCACCATGTCGTTGCGCTCCGGCTCGCCGTGCACGATGACGTCGATGCCGATCTCCTCCTGGAGTTCGACGACGCGCTTGATCTCGGCCTGCATGAGCCCGAGGTACTCCGCCTCGGTGATGACGCCCTTCGCGAACTGGGCACGGGCCCGACGGATGTCACCGGTCTGCGGGAACGAGCCGATCGTGGTCGTCGGCAGCAGCGGGAGGCCGAGTGCGGCGTCCTGGGCGGCCAGGCGGGCGGCGTAGTCGCCGCGCCGGAAGTCGGCGTCGGTGAGCACCTCGGCGCGAGCGCGCACCGCTCCGTCGCGCACCCCGGGCGCACCGAGCCGGTCGGCGAGGGCTGCGGATGCCTGCGCCAGCTCCTCCTGGATCGCCTCGTGTCCGTCTTCCAGGCCACGTGCCAGCGTGGCGACCTGCCCGACCTTCTGGTCGGCGAACGCGAGCCAGGACTTCAGCCGAGCATCCAGCGCCGTCTCGTCGTCGACATCGTGCGGCACGTGCAGGAGCGAGGTCGAGGTGGATGCAGCGAGGTTGGGCGACAGCGCCAGCAGCGACTCGAGCGCGCCGAACGCGGCCTCGAGGTCGCCGCGCCAGACGTTGTGGCCATCGATCACGCCGCCGACTACGGTCTTGCCGCGCAGGGCGGCCTTGGTGCCGGCATCCAGCCCGGAGGGGATGCTGCCGCGCACGAGGTCCAGCGAGATCGCCTCGACGTTCGTGGCGGCGAGCACGGGAAGGGCGTCGTCGAGGCTGCCGTACGGCGCCGCCACGAACAGGCTCGGCCGGTCGGACGCGCCGCCCAGCGTCTCGTATGCACTGCGCGCGGCCTGGAGCACGTCGGCTCGGGCGTCGTCAAGGCTCTCGCTCACGAGGGCGGGCTCGTCCAGCTGGACCCACTCGGCGCCTGCTGCCTTCAGCTCGGAGAGAAGCCGGGCGTACACCGGGAGCAGATCCGCGAGGCGCGACAGCGGCCGGAAGCCCTCCGGAGAGCCCTCGGCCGGCTTGCTGAGCGCCAGGAACGTGACGGGTCCCACGATGACCGGACGAGTGAGGTATCCATCGGCGTTGGCCTCCTCGAACTCACGAACGAGCCGATCGGATGCCAGCCTGAACCGCGTGTCAGGGCCGATCTCGGGCACCAGGTAGTGATAGTTCGAGTCGAACCACTTGGTCATCTCCAGCGGGGCATCCTCGCCTGCGCCACGGGCGATCGTGAAGTAGCCGGCGAGGTCGACGCGGCCTTCAGCATCCTGCAGCCCGGCGAACCGCGTGGGAACGGCGCCGAGGGTGACCGCGGCGTCGAGTACCTGGTCGTAGTAGCTGAAGGTCTCGGGGATCGCGGAGTCGCTCTTGCCGAGTCCGAGCTGCGCCAGCCGAGCACGAGTCGCACGACGCAGCTCGGCGGCCGTCGTCTCGAGTTCGTCCGCGGTGATCATGCCCGCCCAGAACGCCTCGACGGCCTTCTTGAGCTCGCGGCGACGGCCGATGCGCGGGTATCCGACGATCGTGCCGGTCGGGAAGGTGGAGGAGGTCATGCGTTTTCCTTCTGTTTGCTGGCCTGCTGGAGTGGTGTGGTCGTTGTCGGGGCTGTTTCGACGCTCGCCTGGACGGCGGAATCCTCTTCGAGCGCCGAGGAGTCGATCAGGCCGCACCGCTCGAGAACGGCGAGCGACGTCTGCGGCTGGTTGAACGTGCAGAGATGGATGCCTGGTGCACCGCCCGCGACGAGCCGCTCGGCAAGTTGCGCGGCATGCTGGATGCCGATCTCACGTCTGCCATCGTCGGTGGGTTCGACCTCGAGGCGGATGCTGAGCTCGCTGGGGAGATCCTCGCCGCTCAGTTCGAGAATGCGGCGGAGTCGCGCGGGCGAGGTGACCGGCATGATCCCGGGCAGGATCGGCAGTGTGACGCCGGCGCGGCGAGCACGATCGACGAAGGCGAAGTAGTCCTCCGCGTGGAAGAACAACTGGGTGATCGCGAGGTTCGCTCCCTGGGCCTGTTTGGCCAGCAGGGTGTCGATGTCCTGCTCGACCGAACGAGAACGCGGGTGTCCGTTCAGGAACGCCGCGACAGCGATCGTGACCTTCTCGCGCCTTCCCACCGCGCTCGCGTGGGTCAAGCCGGGCATCGGTATCTCGCGGTACGGAGCGTGCTCGGCCTGAATGCGGTGGATCAGCTGCACCAGCTCCGATGCGCTGTGCAGATCACCGAGCGGTTCATCCGCCGGTGCGCCGACCGGCGGGTCGCCACGCACGGCGAGGAATCGGGTGACGCCGGCGCTCAGGAACTCCCGGATCATGCGCCCGGCCTGCTCGTGGGACGACCCGACGCACGTGAGGTGCGCCATGGCCGGCACCGGAGTGCTCTGCGTGATGTGCCTCACCACGTCGAGCGAGGACGCGTGAGAGGACCCGCCGGCGCCGTAGGTGACCGAGATGAAGCGTGGCGCCACGGCGGCGAGACGCTGGATGGTGCGCGGCAGGGCGCGTGCAGCAGCCTCATTGCGCGGCGGGTAGAGCTCGAACGAGAAGGGCGTTCCGACCGGACAGTGAGTGTCGTCGGAACGAGTGTTTCCAGCAGAAGGCGGGATCGGCGAACCGTCGTTGAGGTGCTGTGCACTCATGGCGGCTCCCAACTCGGGCGGCGCGGAGGCGATCGATCGCAGGTGGTGGCCGAAGGCATCCGCACCGCATCGCTTGCGACCACGAGTGAGGCGGCCGCTCTGACATGCGGTTCGGGGCGGGTGCCGGGCTCGGCTGTCGCTCCAGTCGAACCGACCGGTTTCGGCCGTGCTCGACGAACAATGCGATCACAGTAACAAAGCGCGCCAGGAACGGGTGGCGCGTGTTACGCAGCGCTACACGACCGCCCACGGGCTGGGCGGCGGCTCTGTCAGTGTGCGCCGGCGACCACCGGCTCAGCGCGGAACGGCTCGAAGACGGGCACGAACTCGGGTGCGACCTTCGCGGTGACCCGGGTGCCGTCCGGTTCGTACGCGGTGTGCACGACCCGGCCGCGCTCGTGCAGCGCGGAGACGAGGTCTCCCCTGTCGTACGGGATCAGGACGTCGATCTCGACGGAGCGGTCGGGCAGTGCACGGGCGATCGCTGCCAGCACCTCGTCGATGCCCTCACCGCTACGTGCGGAGGCGAAGATCGCCGCCGGCTCCAGTCCGCGCAGCTCGAGGCGCCGACCATCATCGATGAGGTCGGCCTTGTTGAAGACCACGAGCTCCGGGATGTCGCGGCCACCGACCTCGCCGATCACGTCCCGAACTGTGGCGAGCTGGGCCGCCGGGTCGGGATGTGAGGCATCCACCACGTGCACGATCACGTCCGCGTCCGCCACCTCTTCGAGCGTGGACCGGAACGCCTCCACCAGCTGATGCGGAAGGTTGCGCACGAATCCCACCGTGTCGGCCAGCGTGTACAGGCGGCCGTCCGCGGTGATGGAGCGCCTGACGGTCGCGTCCAGCGTGGCGAACAGGGCGTTCTCCACGAGCACGCCCGCCTTGGTGATGCGGTTCAGCAGGCTGGACTTGCCGGCGTTGGTGTAGCCGGCGATGGCGACGGACGGAACGCTGTTGCGGCGGCGGTTGGCACGCTTTGCCTCCCGGGCCGGCTTGAAGTCCTTGATCTGCCTGCGGAGCTTCGCCATCCGGGAGTGGATGCGCCGGCGATCCAGCTCGATCTTCGTCTCACCGGGACCACGGCTGCCCATGCCGGCACCCGCACCACCCACCTGACCACCGGCCTGCCGGCTCATCGACTCGCCCCAGCCGCGCAGGCGTGGGAGCAGGTACTCGAGCTGCGCCAGCTCCACCTGCGCCTTGCCCTCGCGGCTCTTCGCGTGCTGGCTGAAGATGTCGAGGATCACGGCCGTGCGGTCGATCACCTTCACCTTGACGATGTCCTCGAGCGCGCGCCGCTGGCTGGGCGCCAGCTCGGTGTCCGCCACGACGGTGTCGGCGCCGAGCGCCTTGACGATGTCGTGCAGCTCCTGCGCCTTGCCGCTGCCGAGGTAGGTGCCAGGGTCGGGGTGCGGCCGCCTCTGCAAGAGGCCGTCGAGCACGACGGCGCCGGCCGTCTCGGCGAGTGCCGCCAGCTCGCGCAGCGAGTTCTCGGCATCCAGCTGCGTCCCCGCCGAATAGACGCCGATCAGCACAACGTTCTCCAGACGCAGCTGCCGGTACTCGACCTCTGTGACGTCTTCGAGTTCCGTGGAGAGCCCCGCGACTCGGCGCAGCGCCGCCCGCTCCTCGCGGTCGAACTGCTCGCCGTCGTCGCTCTGCCCCTCGGCGTCCGATCGCTGCAGAGCCTGCGCACTCTGCCCGAAGATCGTCGTTCGAGCGGATGCCTGCTCTGCGCGCGCCAGAATCCGGGCGACGACGTCGTCCTGCTCGGTGGGGCCGTCGTTCCGTTCCTCGAGCGCCTCGTCGCGCTGGTGTTCGCTGTGGGTTTGCGTCATCGTGTGGTCAACCATAGTTCTCTGCGCGCTGTGCGTCCCGCCTTTGCCCCGAGCTCCAGCGCGCCGGTACCTTCCTTATATGGCCAGCGGTGAGCACTACTTCACGTCCCGACCCGCCGGAGAGGCGAAGCTGCGCCCGCTCAGCGTCCGCCTCGCCGGTCGTGACGTCGAGCTCGTCACCGCTTCCGGCATCTTCAGCCCCGATCGCATCGATCTCGGCACGCACGTTCTGCTCGCCGACGCACCCGATGCGCCGGCGAGCGGCGACCTCCTCGACCTCGGCTGCGGCTGGGGACCGGTCGCGCTCACCCTGGCGCTCGAGTCTCCGGATGCCACCGTCTGGGCTGTCGACGTGAACGAACGCGCCCTCGACGTGGTGCGCCGGAACGCCTCCATCCTGGGGCTGTCGAACGTCAACGCCGTTCTGCCCGACGATGTTCCCGAATATCTCGCCTTTCGCGCGATCTGGTCCAACCCGCCGATCCGAATCGGCAAGGACGAGCTGCACGACCTGCTTCTGCGCTGGCTGCCGAGGTTGGACGACGACGCGGATGCCTGGCTCGTCGTGCAGCGCAACCTCGGTTCGGACTCGCTGCAGCGGTGGCTCGAGGCGGAGCTTCCTGCCGGGTTCGGCGTACGCCGCGCCTCCTCCAGCAAGGGGTACCGGGTGCTGCACGTCCGACGCGGATAGGTCGACCACGCCGTCCGGCGCCTCGCGGTCTCCGAATCGAGACCTAGCCGATCGAGACCTCGCCGTCGTAGACGAGCTCGGCCGGACCCGACAACGAGACGTGCTCACCGTCGTCTGCTGGGAATATCCGCACTCCGAGTGTTCCGCCGGGGGCTCGCACCTTCCAGTTGTCAGGGGCGCCGTCGCCCGCCCAGTACCTGGTGGCGAGGGCCGCTGCCGCAGTACCCGTTCCGCACGCGAGAGTCTCGCCGCTGCCCCGTTCGTGCACCCGCATGCGGATGCGGCCGACGCCGTCGTCGACGAGCGGCTCGAAGGGGACGACGAACTCCACGTTCGCGCCGTTCACCGGTTCGGGGTCAAGGATCGGCGTCGGGCCGAGGTCGAGGCGGTCGAGCTCGTCGTCGTCGGCCAGCGCCACCACGACGTGCGGGTTGCCCACGTCGATGCCGACGCCGGGACGCGCCACGCCGAGCCCCTTGGCACGGACGGTGGGGTCGTCGCCTGTGAGGTGCCAGCGACCGAGGTCGACCTGGAATCCCGACCCGCTCTGCTGCACGTCTCGCACGCCGGCGCGGGTTCCGATCGGAAGCGTCTGCCCGGGCTGCAGGTGGGCGAATCCCCCGTCGATGAGGTAGCGGGTGAACACCCGGATGCCGTTGCCGCACATCTCCGCCGGGGTGCCATCTGCATTGTGGTAGTCCATGAACCACTCCGCCGTCGGATCCTCCGAGAGCGCGATGGCGCCTTCGGGAATCGCCGAGGACTTCACGGCGCGGATGACGCCGTCGGCGCCCACGCCGAAATGCCGGTCGCAGATCAGGGCGATCTGCGCGGCCGTGAGCTCGATGACGCCTTCGGGGTCGGCGAAGAGCACGAAGTCGTTGCCGGCACCGTGGCCCTTGCTGAACGAGAGTGTGGTCACCGCGCAAGCCTATCCAGTACAGCTGCCACGAGCCTTTCGCGCTCCGTCGCGCCGGTAGAGGACGCGTCGAGCCAGTCGAGCTCCGGATACCGCTTGAACCACGACACCTGCCGTCTCGCGTAGCGGCGGGTGAGGCGCTGCGTCTCGGCGATCGCCTGGTCCTGTGTGAGCTCGCCACGCAGTTGTGCCGCGGCCTGCGCGTAGCCGATGGCCTTCGACGCGGTCATGCCCTGGTCGAGGCCGTCGGCGAGAAGGCCGCGGACCTCGTCGAGAAGCCCTGCCGCCCACATCCGCTCGACGCGCACATCCAGTCGTTTGACGAGTAGTTCACGCGGCACGGTGAGCCCGACCACGATCACCGGCGACCACGGCACCGGCCGTTCGGGGAGCGATGCGCCGTGACCCCGCTGTTGCAGTTCGGCCACCTCGAGGGCGCGGACGACGCGTCGTGCGTTCGCCGGATCCACGCGCTCGGCAGTCACCGGGTCGAACGCTCGCAATCGATCCAGCAGCGGGCGGATGCCGGATGTCCGCGCCTCGGCTTCGAGACGTGCTCGCACCGACTCGTCGCGCCCGGGGAATGCGAAGTCGTAGATCACCGACGACACGTACAGCCCCGATCCACCGACCAGGATCGGCAGCGCTCCCCTGCCGAGGATGTCGTCGATCACGCGGCGGGCGACCGGCTGGTACCACGCGACTGTGGCCTCCTGCGTCACGTCGAGCACGTCGATCAGGTGGTGCGGGATGCCGCGGCGCTCGCGGGACGGCACCTTCGCGGTGCCGATGTCCATACCACGGTAGAACTGCATGGCGTCGGCGCCCACGATCTCGGCATGGACGCCACGCTCCCCCAACGCGACCGCAACCTCGATCGCGAGGTCGCTCTTGCCAGTGCCCGTCGCACCGACGATCGCGAGGTAGTGCCGCGCTCCGACAGTTGCCGCTGGCAGCCGCACGGATGCCTGCTCGGCGGATTCGCTCACGCGGGCAGCGGACGGATCACCGCTCGCCGTCGGCGAGATCGTAGATCGGCGTCGTCGGACCGGCCGGTGTTCCCGGGTCCAGTGCGTTCGATTGCTGTGCTGAGCCCATCTCCGATCGGGGACGCAACCCTGGCAGACCGAGGGACACCCTCCCCTCTGCACCGGATGCTCCGTGCGACGGCACCGCGCAGGACTCCGCCTCCACACGATCCCAGGCGTCTCCCGCCCTCGTGCGACGCACCCGGAGAGCCTCGCCCGGCGCCGCGTCGGCGAGCAGGTGGAAGGGGGCGGCGTGCGTGATGCGCACGGTGACGACGTCGCCGGGGCGTGGGAGCTCCGATCCTTCCGGCACTTCGAAGTGCACGAGGCGGCTGTCTTCCGCTCGTCCGCTCATGCGGTGTGTCTCGGCGTCCTTCTTGCCCTCGCCGGTGGAGACGAGCACCTGCACCTCGCGGCCGACAAGCTTCTCATTCTCCTCCAGGCCGATGCGCTCCTGCAGGGCGATCAAGCGGTCATAGCGTTCCTGCACGACCTCTTTCGGCACCTGGTCGGCCATCGTGGCAGCAGGGGTGCCGGGGCGCGCAGAGTACTGGAAGGTGAATGCCGAGGCGAACCGCGCCTGCTCGACGACGCGGAGGGTCTCCTGGAAGTCCTCTTCGGTCTCTCCGGGGAACCCGACGATGATGTCGGTGCTGATGGCGGCATCCGGGATGCGCGAGCGGACCCTGTCGAGGATGCCGAGGAACTTGGCCGAACGGTAGCTGCGGCGCATGGCCCGCAGGATGCGGTCGGATCCGGACTGCAGCGGCATATGCAGCTGAGGCATCACGGCCGGCGTCTCCGCCATGGCGTCGATGACGTCGTCGGTGAACGCAGCCGGATGCGGGGACGTGAACCGAATGCGCTCGAGCCCCTCGATCTCGCCGGCTGCCCTCAGGAGCTTGCCGAACGCGAGCCGATCGCCGAAGTCGACACCGTACGAGTTCACGTTCTGGCCGAGGAGCGTCACCTCGATGGCACCGTCCTCGACCAGGGACTGGATCTCGGCCAGCACGTCGCCTGGACGCCGGTCGTTCTCCTTGCCGCGCAGCGACGGCACGATGCAGAAGGTGCACGTGTTGTTGCAGCCCACCGAGATCGACACCCAACCGCTATAGGTGGAGTCGCGCTTCGTGGGGAGTGTCGAGGGGAAGGTCTCGAGGGCGTCGAGGATCTCGACCTGTGCTTCGTGGTTGTGCCGCGCCCGTTCCAGCAGGTTCGGCAGCGCGCCCATGTTGTGCGTGCCGAACACGACGTCGACCCATGGAGCCTTCTCCAGGATGACGTTCTTGTCCTTCTGGGCGAGGCAGCCGCCGACGGCGATCTGCATGCCGGCGTGCCGCCGCTTCACCGATGCCAGGTGGCCGAGGTTGCCGTAGAGCTTGTTGTCCGCGTTCTCGCGCACGGCGCACGTGTTGATCACGACGACGTCGGCCTCGGCTCCGGCCGCACGTACGTACCCGGCCGCCTCCAGCGAACCGCTCAGGCGCTCCGAATCGTGCACGTTCATCTGGCAGCCGTAGGTGCGCACCTCGTACGTGCGAACGTGCCCGTCGGCGTCGACGGCGGCATCCGACACGGCGATCGACGTCGGAGCCGAACTGGGTCGGATTCGATCGGCAATGCTCATAGTGCGCACTAGTCTACGTTCGCGTTCCTGACCGTCGGGTGCGGTGTCGTCTCAGCGAAAACGCACGCCGTTGCCGGTCGACGAACCACGCGGATGCCCCTCCAACGCCGTACGCACCGCGGAGCGGACGACCTCGCCGTCGTAACCCTTGCGGGCCAGGTATCCGCTCAACCGGCGCACCGCAACCTCATAGTCGACGGAACGCAGCTGCCGCGCCCTGGCCGCAGCGAGTTCGGTGGCCCGTTCGAGCTCGTCGTCGACGTCGAGCTCGGCCATGGCGTCGGCGATGACCTCGTCATCCAGGTGCCGCCTCCGCAGCTCCGACTCGATGGCTGCGCGCCCGGAGCCCTTGCGCGTGTGCATCGCGTAGACGACCGAGATCGCGAGGGCCGCGTCGTCGACCAGCCCGAGGCTCTCGAGTCGATCGAGTTCCGCCGCCGCCGTCTCCGCGTCCACCTCCCGTTTGGCCAGCACCTGCTCGAGTTCCCAGCGCGACATGCCTCGCCGTGCGAGCTGATGGATCGCCACATTGCCGGCGCGAGCCGCCTTGCGATCACGGCGCTCTCGCTGACCGGTGGCCGCGTCATCGGCATCCGTCACCGCACGCCGGGGGACGGCGTGGACGCGGGCCAGCGCGTCCTGCGCCGCATCGGAGGGCTGCGCACCCGGAAGGTACGTCACCGGAGCGAGCCCGCGCGCCTCGCCTGCTTGCCTGCCGCGGCCGCGGTCAGCCGAGCCTGCCGGCGGGAACTGCACCACCATCGTGCGCTCGCCTCGCCTCAGGCACCCTTGCGCTGGGCGATCTTCGGCTCGATCGACTCGACGTTCGAGGCGCTCTCGGCCGGCGCATTCGGATCGACGATCACACCGAGCTTGACCAGGATCTTGTGCTCGATCTCCGCCGCGATGTCGGGGTTGTCGATCAGGAAGTTGCGGGAGTTCTCCTTGCCCTGACCGAGCTGGTCGCCCTCGTACGTGTACCAGGCGCCGGACTTCTTCACGATGGCCTGATCGACGCCGTAGTCCAGAAGGCTGCCCTCACGCGAGATCCCCACGCCGTACAGGATGTCGAACTCGGCCTGCTTGAACGGCGGAGCCATCTTGTTCTTGACGACCTTGACCCTGGTGCGGTTGCCCACTGCCTCGGTGCCGTCTTTCAGCGTCTCGATGCGACGGATGTCGAGTCGCACCGATGCGTAGAACTTGAGCGCCTTGCCGCCGGAGGTCGTCTCGGGGCTGCCGAAGAACACGCCGACCTTCTCACGGAGCTGGTTGATGAAGATCATCGTAGTGTTCGTCTGGTTGAGCGCACCGGTCAGCTTGCGGAGCGCTTGCGACATGAGCCTGGCCTGGAGACCGACATGCGAGTCGCCCATCTCGCCCTCGATCTCGGCCCGTGGCACCAGCGCGGCGACGGAGTCGACCACGATGAGGTCGATCGATCCGCTTCGCACGAGCATGTCGGCGATCTCCAGCGCCTGCTCCCCCGTGTCGGGCTGAGAGACGAGGAGCGAGTCGATGTCGACGCCGAGCTTCTTCGCGTACTCCGGGTCGAGCGCGTGCTCGGCGTCGATGAACGCGGCGATTCCGCCGTTCTTCTGAGCGTTGGCGATGGCGTGCAACGTCAGCGTCGTCTTTCCGGAGGATTCCGGGCCGTAGATCTCGACGATGCGGCCACGCGGGAGACCACCGATGCCGAGTGCGACATCGAGCGCGATCGAACCGGTGGGAACGACCTCGACCGGCGCGCGCTCGTCGCTGCCCAGCCGCATGACGGAGCCCTTGCCGAACTGCCGGTCGATCTGAGCGAGAGCGGTTTCGAGTGCCTTTTCGCGATCTGCTGGAGTGGGCATGGTGTGGCTTCCTTTCGCCGGAACAGTCGTCGTGTAATCGCTGCTTCGTACCGTAGGACGCACCTGCGACATCGGGGTGCCGGACCGGCGCGAAGTGGATAACTCGCTTCGAGAAGTTCTGTGGACTCAGAGTAACAACAACCGAACATCTCTTCGTACGATCGCGTGGCGTGTCGGCCGCCTTTTCGTAGTCCGCTCGTTCCCCGGGCGGGCGACCCTCCGCCCTCGTCAGCGCTGAGGAGGAGTGGGCAGGCCGGCGCCGTGCCAGCGCTCGACCGGGACCTCCATCGCCTCGCAGAGAGCGAGCCACACGTCGCGCTCCGGAACGCCGGCGGCAAGCGCCTGATCCGAGGTGCGGTGTCCGAGACTGTCGATCACGAGGTCACGGAGCAGAGCCCGGCCGTACTGCTCGCCGAACTCGGTCGCCACAGCTCGTCGGAATTCGCTCGTACGCACCGCGACAGCATAGGAGATCACCCCGACAATCGTTGCCGCCTTCCCATCGACGAGTCGAGCCCCGAAGGGCGCCGGCGATTAAAGGAGTGGCGCCCCGCCGAAGCGGGGCGCCCCGTTCGTCTTATCCGACGAGCGGACTCATCGGGCGACGAGGTCGGCGTCGAGCGCCGCGACGAACTCGTCCGGAACAGTGTCGGGGATGACCTGGTCGATGCCCTCCAGCACCGCCAGCCGATCGCCGACCTCACGCATGATCACCGAAATGGGCGTGTCGAGTGCTTCGGCCACCGAGGCGAGGATCTCGCTCGACGCCTCCTTCTGTCCGCGCTCGACCTCGCTGAGGTAACCGAGAGCCACACTCGCCCGGCTCGCGACCTGACGAAGAGTGCGCCCCTTCTGCAGGCGGAAGTCCCGTAGCACGTCGCCGATTTCTTGACGTACAAGAATCATTGGAGCCTCCTTTTCTCTTCCTGCCACAACCTTCGATCAGTTGTTCTCGATACCTTCAACGCTACGCGCTTTGACGGTCCATGAACTCTAACCATCGACGACTGGGGTTTGGGTGTGAGTACATCACTGTGTAACCAACTCGAGACCACCGCTATTCCGTCGGCCCTACAGCAGCCGCTCGATGAGGAGCCGGACCGCGGCATCCACTGATCGCGCACGGATCTGTGTCCTCGTTCCGGTCAGGGCGAGCTCGACGGCGTCGTTCACGTCGCCGTGCGAGATCCCGAGGAAGACCGTGCCCGGCACTCGGCCGCCTTGGCCGTCCGGACCAGCGACTCCCGTGGTGGCGATGCCGACATCCGCTGGGCGGCTCCCGACCGCGAGCGCCGAGCGCACACCCCTGGCCAGTTGGCGCGCCACCTCGGGATGCACAGGACCCTGCTCGGCCAGCAGCGCGGCATCCACTCCCACGAGCGTGTGCTTGAGCTCCGTGGCATAGACGACGACCCCGCCGAGTACGACCGCGGATGCCCCGGCGGGCCTGGTCAGCTCGGCCGTGAGGGCGCCCCCGGTCAGCGACTCCGCGACCGCCAGCGTGAGTCCGCGCTCGGTGAGGCGAGCGATGAGCGCCGCGGTGGGATCTGTCGTCGCGGGCCCCGACGCATCCGTGTGACTCACGACTGCTGTCCGGCCCGCCGCCGCAGCCGATGCGCCGCCCAGAGATAGTCGAGGCCGGACCACACGGTGAGAACGAGCGCAATGCCCATCAGCACCCAGTTCAGCCAGAAGACCCAGTCGCCCACAACCGTCCAGGTCGGAGCGAGCGCGAAGGAGATGGCGACGGCCTGTGCGATCGTCTTGAGCTTGCCGCCGCGACCCGCAGGAACCACGTTGCCGCGCGACAGCTCGACCATGCGCCACACCGTGATGCCCACCTCGCGCACGACGATCACGATGGTCACCCACCACCACAGTTCGCCGAGGATCGACAGGCACACCAGCGCACCCGAGGTGAGCAGCTTGTCCGCGATCGGATCGAGAATCTTGCCGAGGTCGGTGACCAGCCCCTTACGTCTCGCGATCGCGCCGTCGACCCCGTCCGTCGCGATCGCCAGGATGAAGAGCGCGGCGGCGATCCAGCGCAGGACGCCGTCGGCACCGGAATCGGCGAGCAGGAGCCAGAAGAACACCGGTGCGAGCAGGATGCGCACCACGGTGATGAGGTTCGGCAGATTGAAGTTGCCGGGTGCGGTCGGCGCTTCGGCGCGGCCGGAATCGGTCAT
>NZ_JBQCIE010000139.1:0-13415 GCF_051954055.1 Humibacter sp.
GTCGCGTGCCCGCCGCGGGGCGTCCCCTACATCCTCCCCACCCCCACCTGCTCCCCGCGGGCGGGGCGCGGCCGCCCCCCGCCGGGGGGGGGGCCCCCCCCCCCCCGACGCGAGGTTTCGCGGTGCGGCTCAGCGGGCGCCGAGCAGGTGCTCGGTCGCCAGCTGCTGCAGGCGCACGAACCCGAAGCCCTTGCCGTTCAGGTAAGCATCCGTATCGAAGTCCTCCCACGTGCTGCGGTCGGCCTTCAGCGACTCGATGGTCTCGCCCTCGTTCAGCGTCGGCTTCTCGAGCTCGTACACCTTCGCGGCCTCGAGTGCTTCTTGCACCTCGGGATCGGCGCGGAAGGCTGCAGCGCGCTCCTTGAGCAGCAGATATGTCTGCATGTTCGCCTTGGCGGAGTCCCACACACCGCTCTCGTCCTCGGTGCGGCTCGGCTTGTAGTCGAAGTGACGAGGGCCGTCGTAGGCCGGTCCGCCGTTTGCTCCGCCGTGCTCGAGAAGGTCGACCAGCGCGAACGCGTTGTGCAGGTCGCCGTGGCCGAACGCAAGGTCCTGGTCGTACTTGATGGAGCGCTGGCCGTTGAGGTCGATGTGGAACAGCTTGCCGTGGTACAGCGCCTGGGCGACGCCCGAGGTGAAGTTGAGGCCTGCCATGGTCTCGTGTCCGACCTCGGGGTTGAGACCGACGAGCTCGGGGTGCTCCAGCGACTCGATGAAGGCGAGGGCGTGCCCAAGGGTCGGCAGCAGGATGTCCCCGCGCGGCTCGTTCGGCTTCGGCTCGATCGCGAAGCGGATGTCCCAGCCCTGGGACAGCACGTAGTCGCCGAGGAAGTCGACCGCCTCCTTGTACCGTTGCAGAGCGGCCTGGATGTTCTTGGCCGAGTCGTACTCCGCACCCTCACGTCCGCCCCACATCACGAAGGTCTTGGCGCCGAGCTCGACACCCAGCTCGAGCTGACGCAGTATCTTGCGGATCGTGTACCGGCGCACGTCGCGGTCGTTGGAGGTGACGCCGCCGTCTTTGAAGACGGGGGCGGAGAAGGTGTTCGTGGTGACCATCGGAACGATGAGTCCGGTGTCGTCGAGTGCCTTCTTCAGGCGGTCGATCTGCTTCTGACGCTCGGCATCGGTTGAGCCGAACGGGAACAGATCGTCGTCGTGGAAGGTGAGGCCGTATGCCCCGAGTTCTGCAAGCTTCTCGACGGCGTGAACCACGTCGAGCGGGCCGCGGGTCGGACCGCCGAACGGGTCGGTGCCGTTGTAGCCGATGGTCCAGAGACCGAACGAGAACTTGTCTTCGCGGGTGGGCGTGACTGCCATGGAAGGTTCCTTCAGCGTCGTTGATGAGTATTTGTTGCGCCGCCAAACATATCAGATGCCCGGCATGAGGTCGAGACTGCCGCCAACATCCGGTGAGCGCTCTCTCCCTCCAGCGTCGTGAGGGACATCTCGACCCAATTCACCTAGCGCGCGGTCAGCGGCGGCCTGCCGATCGGCGCAGGGCCGGTGGATGCACCGGGCACGAGCGTGCACGCGATGCGCACCTGCGTCGGCGGGGCATCCCGGCCCTCCAGCCGGTCGATGAGCGCCTCGGTCGCGAGCCGCCCGAGTTCGGAGCCGGGCGCGTCGTATGTGCTCAGTGCAGGATCGGTGAGGGTCGCGAGCGACGTCGAGCTGGCGATGCCGGCGATCGAGACATCCTGCGGAACGCGCACGCCGCGGTGGCGCAGCCCGTTCACGAGCGCGAACGTCGCGTCGTCGTGCATGCCGATCACCGCGGTGGTCTCCGGTGCCTGGCGGGCGATCTCGTCGGTGATCGAGAGAATGGATGCCCGCTCATGCGACACCCGGAACAGCGCGCCGTTCAGTCCCCGGCTCGCGATCGCCTCCTCGAAGGCCTGCACAGCGCGCACCGGCGGGGCGTATCCGGCAAGGGGCGTGTTGGAGAGGTCCTCGATGATGAGGCTGATGTCGCGATGCCCGAGCGTGGCGAAGTCCTCCACCGCGTGCTCCACAGAGCGCTCGAAGTCGATGTCGACGTAATCGATGCCGTCCAGATCCCTGGTGCGCCCGATGAGTGCGAACGGGGCTCCTGCCTGTTGCAGGTGCGTGACACGCTCATCCTCGAGCTGCACCTCCATGAGCAGCACGCCGTCGGCAAAGCCGGCTTGGATGAGTGAGGCGATCTCCGCGGAGACGTTGTCGCTGTGGATCGGCCACAGCACGAGGCTGTAGCCGCGCTCCTCGGCGGCGGTGGCGGCGGCATCCACGAACGAGTGGTGGTGCCTGTGGTCGAGCAGCGGGTAGATCAACGCGATCACGCGTGACTTGCGGCTCGCCAGCGCTCTGGCCATGGAGTTGCGCCGGTAGCCCAGTTCGTCGATGGCGCGCAGCACGCGCTCCCTGGTCTCGGGCGTGACGGGCTTGGTGTCGTTGACCACGAACGACACGGTCGAGATCGAGACCTTGGCGTGGTCCGCCACCTGCTGCATCGTGACCATGGCCACCGCCTCTCTCCTCGCACCGGGGATGCCACCGCCCGCGTCACTCGCGGCCTGGGGGCAAGTATCGCACCCGCTCGAGCCGATTTTGGTTAAGCGCTTGACTTTGCACATCGACCGTGAGCAGAATGCCTGAAAGCACTTGCCGGAAGTCCTCCCCAGAACATCCGGTTTTTCTTTTGGCATGCCGGTCAAGCGCTTGACCTCGCCGTCGACGCGATGGCGAAGACCCTTTCATCAAGAAGCAAAGGAGCTCACTCGTGAAGAAGTCACGCATCATCGCGGCGATGGCCGGGGCGGCCGTCGTCTCGCTGTCGCTGGCGGCCTGCTCATCCGGCTCAGGCGGATCGGGCGGCAAGCAGACGCTCACCGTCGAGGACTACTACTCCTCGAACCCGAGCATGAGCGGGTACAACTCGGTCTACAAGGACTGCGGCACCCAGGTCGGCGTCAAGGTCAACGCCGTGCACGTGGCGGGCGCATCGCTCATCCAGAAGGTGCTGCAGCAGGCATCCTCGAAGACGCTGCCCGACGTGCTCATGCTCGACAACCCCGACGTGCAGCAGATCGCCGCGTCGGGCGCGCTCACCCCGTTGAAGAACTACGGAGTCAGCGCGCCGAAGGGCGACGTGCCTGCCGTCGTCAAGGCGGGCACGTACCAGGGGCAGGTGTACGGCCTGGCGCCCGTGATCAACTCGATCGCGCTCTACTACAACGTCGACATGCTCAAGGCGGCGGGCGTCACACCGCCGAAGACGTGGGACGAGCTGAAGGCCGCTGCCCTCAAGCTCACCGACCAGAGCAAGGGCGTCTACGGGTTCGCGATGAGCAACATCAACACCTACGAGGGCACCTGGCAGTTCCTGCCGTTCTTCTGGACGAACGGCGGCAATGAGAAGAACATCGACACCCCGGCCGCGGCGCAGGCGCTGCAGTTCGACGTGGACCTGCAGAACGACGGCTCCATGTCGAAGAGTTCGGTGAACTGGAGCCAGCAGGATGTCAACAACCAGTTCGTCGCGGGCAAGGCGGCGATGATGATCAACGGTCCGTGGCAGCTGCCGGTGCTCAACTCGACGAAGGGCCTCAACTTCGCCAGCGTGCCGATCCCCACTCGCACCTCCTCGCAGAAGGTCGTCTCGCCACTCGGCGGTGAGACCTACAACGTGCCCAACACCGGCGACAAGACCAAGATGGGGCTCGCGGGCAAGTTCGTCGAGTGCCTGAACAAGCCGGCCACGCAGCTCAAGATCGCGAAGATCTCCGGCAATGTGCCCGCCGACGAGTCGTCGGCCGCCACGTGGGCGAAATCGCACCCGCAGGTGGAGTCGTTCGTCGAGACGGTGAAGACCGCTCGCGCCCGCACCGCGGAGCTCGGCCCGAAGTGGCCGAAGGCGGCGACCGCCATCTACACGGCAGTGCAGCTGGCGCTGACCGGCAAGGCGACGCCGCAGGCCGCCCTGCAGCAGGCGCAGGCGCAGAACAAGTAGGCCGGGTGGCCGGCGGGCGAGATCCCGCCGGCCACAGACATCCGATCAGGCAAAGGAGCGTGAGATGACCTCAGTGGATGCCGGCCTCGAGCGAAGCACGACGGGCGCGAGAAGGAACGGGGGAACGCCGCGGCGCAGGCCGCGGGTGAGTCGCTACCTCACCAGGTGGCTGTTCGTGGCGCCGGCGATTCTCTTCGTGCTGGTGTTCTTCGGCTACCCCATCGTGCAGAACGTGGTGATGTCGCTGCAGAACTACACGACGGCCACCTTCTACACGGGCGTTGCGCCGTGGGTGGGGATCGCCAACTACGTCACCGTCTTCAGTAACCCGATCTTCGCGACCACGGTGATCAACACAGTGCTGTTCACGATCGGCTCGATCGTTCTCCAGTTCGGCATCGGGCTCGGGCTCGCGCTGTTCTTCAAGCGGCACTTCCCGCTGAGCGGGTTCCTGCGCTCGCTTCTGCTGCTGCCCTGGCTGATCCCGCTGATCGCCTCGGCCGCCGTATGGAAGTGGATCCTCGACCAGGGCAGCGGCGCATTGAACCAGTTCCTCGCGATCTTCGGCGTGCATCCGGTGCCTTGGTTGGTCAGCCCGAGCCTCGCGCTCGTCGCCGTGATCGGCGTGAACGTGTGGCTGGGCATCCCGTTCAACACGACCATCCTGTACACCGGGCTCCAGGCTGTGCCGGAGGAGCTGTATGAGGCAGCTGCGCTCGACGGCGCGGTCGGCTGGCGGGCGTTCTGGCACATCACATGGCCGAGCATCCGCTCCGTGGTCAGCGTCGTGATCGTGCTCGGGGTGGTGTACACGCTGAAGGTGGTGGACATCATCCTTGGCCTCACCGGCGGCGGCCCGGCGAACTCGACGCAGACGCTCGCCACCTGGGCCTATCAGAACTCGTTCGTGCAGTTCGCGTTCGGGCAGGGCGCCGCGATCAGCAACGTGCTGATCGTCGTGTCGCTGCTGTTCGCCATCGTGTACCTGTACATGAACCGCAAGGGAGTGGACGAATGACCGCGACGCAGGCAATGGTGCTGCCGGCGGGTACGGGGACCGAGCACCGCAGACACCGCCGCAGCTGGCCGATGACGGTGCTGGGCATCATCTTCCTGGCCATCATGGTGTTCCCCGTCTACTGGATGATCAACAGCAGCCTGCAGTCGAACTCCGGTGCCGCGAACACGGACTGGTTCCCCGTCCATCCGACCTTCGCCGGATACGTTCAGGCGTTCCAGCAGCAGGGCGCCAACCTCATGACGAGCCTCATCGTCGCGGTCAGCGCCGTGGTGCTCACGCTCATCGTGGCCACACCGGCCGCGTACGGGCTCGCGCGCTTCCGCATGAAGGGGATGACCGCGTTCGTCTTCGTGCTGCTGATCACGCAGATGATCCCGACGATCGTGATCGCCAACGCCCTCTACGCGCTGTTCAACGACTGGGGCCTGCTGAACTCGTACATCGGTCTGATCCTGGCCGACAGTGCCGCGCAGATCCCGTTCGCGATCATCCTGATGCGGGCGTTCATGGCATCCATTCCGCAGAGCCTCGTCGAGGCGGCGCTCGTCGACGGGGCGAACAACTTCAGGGCGTTCCTATCGATCGTGGTGCCGATCAGCAAGAACGCGATCATCACGGCCGCCCTGTTCACCTTTCTCGGCGCGTGGGGCGACTTCCTGTTCGCCCTGACGCTGACGAGCACGCCCGCGGTGCGCCCCATCACGCTCGGCATCTACAACTACATCGGTGCGAACGTGTCGCAGTGGGGACCGGTGATGGCCACCGCGGTGATCGCCTCTATCCCGGCCGGCGTGCTGCTCGTCATCGCCCAGAAGTACATCGCCGCCGGCGCGCTCGGCGGAGCCATCAAATAGGAGAGAAACGCATGAACACCACCGCATCCGCCCCGCTCCGGGTCGTCGTCTGGGGCGAGAACCGCCATGAGCAGCTCGAGCCGCATGTCGCGGAGATCTACCCGGAGGGCATGCACAACGCCATCAAGGCGGGCATCGAGGAGAACCTGGGCGAGCGCGTCTCGGTCTCGACGGCGCTGCTCGACGACCCCGAGCACGGCCTGACCGAGGAGCGGCTGGCGCAGACGGATGTGCTGACCTGGTGGGGGCACGCGGCGCACGCAGAGGTCTCCGACGAGGTGGTCGAGCGCGTGCACCGGCACGTGCTCGAGGGCATGGGGCTCGTCGTGCTGCACTCCGGGCACTGGTCGAAGATCTTCCAGAAGCTGATGGGTACGACGTGCACGTTGCGGTGGCGCAGCGAGAACGACCGCGAGCTGGTGTGGACGGTCGACCCGACGCATCCGATCGCGCAGGGTGTGCCGCATCCGATCGAGATCCCGCAGCAGGAGATGTACGGGGAGCAGTTCGATGTGCCCAGGCCTGATGAGATCGTCTTCATCAGCTCGTTCACCGGCGGCGAGGTGTTCCGCAGCGGAATCACGTATCGCCGCGGCAACGGGAAGATCTTCTACTTCAGCCCAGGCGACCAGGACTTCCCTGTGTACCACCACCCCGACGTGCGCAAGGTGATCGCGAACGGGGTCGCGTGGGCGGCATCCGACCGCCCGAGCCGGGCGCTGCCGACCCTGCTGCGGTACGAGACCGGCGACTTCTTCAACGGGCGCGGCTACCAGGGGGCGCTGCACAACCACGATGAGGACGTGGCATGAGCACGTTCGCACGCGTGACCGGCGAGGGGCCGTTGCGGGTCGTGCTCGTCGGTGCAGGCAACATGGGGCGGGCGTGGATGCGCGTGCTCGGCGAGTCGCCGGACGTCGCGCTCGTCGGCCTCGTCGACCTCGACACCGATCTCGCCCGTCGAGCAGCGGTCGAGCACGGGCTCGACGTCGCAGTCGGCCCAGCGCTCGCCGAGGTGGCGGCCGCATCGAGCGCGCAGGCCGTGATCGACGTCACGGTGCCGCCTGCGCACCACGCGGTGAACACGGAGGCACTCTTCCTCGGGCTGCCAGTACTGTGCGAGAAGCCCATCGCTCCCACCGTCGCCGAGACACTGTCACTGATCGCCGCCGAGGAGGTGTCCGGTCAGCTGCTGATGACGAGCCAGTCCCGGCGCTACTACCCGCAACTGGCGCGACTGAAGGCCGCCGCGGCGACGCTCGGCGACATCGGGTTCGTCACTACGGAGTTCTTCAAGGCGCCGCATTTCGGCGGATTCCGCGACGAGATGGAGCACCCGCTGCTCGTCGACATGGCGATCCACGCGTTCGACGTGGCCCGCTATCTGCTCGAGGCGGACCCGGTATCGGTCGACTGCCGCACGTTCAATCCGGCGTGGAGCTGGTACCGAGGCGACGCGGCCGCTTCCGCCACGTTCGTCTTCGCCGGCGGCACGAGGTTCACGTACACCGGCAGCTGGTGCAGTCCCGGCCTCGAGACGTCGTGGAACGGCTCGTGGCGGGTCAGCGGAGCACGAGGCAGCGCCACGTGGGACGGTGAGGGCGAGCCGCGGGTCGAGTACGCGGACGCCTTCGACTCAGAGGCCTCCGTCGTGCCCGACTCGCGCTCGGAGATCGCGGGAGCACTCGACGAGTTCGTCGAAGCGCTCCGCACGGGAGCGACGCCCTCTGGGGACGTTCACTCCAACGTCTACAGCCTGGCGATGGTGGAGGCCGCCGTGCGTTCGGCCGCAGAAGAGCGGACCGTGCTGCTCGCCGACGTGCTGGAGGATGCCTACGCGAAGGCGCTCTCCAATGAGAGTCGAGACGATGTGCGGGCATCCCTGAACGCCTGGGGTTCCGCCGCGGAACGACTCGCACCAGCGCCGGCCACCGCCTGACCTGGGTCCCGCAGAGGGCGCGCATCCTCCTTCCCGAGGGTGCGCGCCCTCTTGTATGTCCCCCGCGGATTGCACCCCCAGCCGGGTGACAACACGCACACCTTGACGAACGGGCCCATTACCTCTTATGGTCGTCGAAGCGGTTCGATTAATTCGACCCGTTGGAGTGCGATTCGGTACCGGCTCTCGGCCATTGGTCCCATCGCACCTCGACCCACCGGCCCCACGAAGGAGTGAGATGCAGCGGGATCAGGGATCTGGGCGCCTTGCGGCGCCGATCGCCACGCCGAAGGCCGGCGCACGGTGACCACGCAAGCGGTTCTCCAGGAGGCCGCCTCCTCCGAGCTCGTGCACGGCAAGCGGCCGAAGGCATCCAGGACCGAACGGCGCAGGGGCGGCAAGAAGTCGTTCACCATGTTCCTCTGCATCGCGCCGCTGCTCGTTCTGGTCTTCGTGTTCTCCTACTTGCCGCTCTACGGCTGGATCTTCTCGCTGTACGACTACCAGCCGGCGCTCGGCCTCAAAGGCAGTGCGTTCGTGGGACTCCAGTGGTTCCAGATGCTGGTCAGCTCGCCCACTCAGATGGCGCAGATCGTGCAGGTGCTCGCCAACACGCTGGCGATGAGCTTCTTGGGCATCCTCACCTCGTTCCTGCCGATCCTGTTCGCCGTCTTCCTCAACGAGGTGAAGGCGCCGTGGTTCCGCAACGTGGTGCAGACCCTGACGACGCTGCCCAACTTCATCTCCTGGGTGCTCGTCTACATGATCGCGTTCTCGTTGTTCTCCAGCTCCGGCCTGGTGAACAGCGTGCTCACGGATTCCGGCATCATCACCACGCCGATCAAGTTCCTGGACTCTGACTCGCACGTGTGGCTGACGATGCTGCTCTGGAGTCTGTGGAAGGGACTCGGCTGGGGCGCGATCATCTACCTCGCGGCCATCACCGGGATCGATCCCGCGCTCTACGAGTCGGCCAAGATCGATGGCGCAGGGCGCTTCCAGCTGATGCGGCACATCACGATCCCACAGCTCATGCCGACGTACGTCGTGCTGCTGATGCTGTCGGTCGCGAACCTGCTCAACAACGGCATGGACCAGTACTACGTGTTCCAGAACGCGTTCAACATGCAGCACATCCAGGTGCTCGACCTCTACGTCTACAACGTCGGCATGACGGGGAACAACCTGTCGCTGGCGACGGCGATCGGCATGCTCAAGAGCCTGATCTCGGTCATCCTTCTCGTCTCCGTCAACCTCATCGCCAAGCGTGCCCGCGGCACCTCGATCATCTAGGACAACCGTCATGGCCATGGCAACGGATGCCGTCACCGGCACGGATCCCCACACTCGCTCGTCTCGGTCCAAGCGCCCGACCCGCACGCGACGTACAACGGGAGAGAAGGTCTTCAGCTCGCTGAACTACCTCGTGTTCGCACTCTTCGCGGTGATCTGCGCTTATCCCTTCTACTACCTGATCATCAACTCGATCAGTTCGAACAACATCTCCGCGCTCGGCGAGGTCCGGTTCTGGCCGATCGGTTTCCATCTCTCGAACTACGGACAGGTCTTCCAGCTTCCCGGGCTCACGCTTGCGTCGGCCGTGAGCGTCGCACGCACCGTGCTCGGAACAGCGGGGACCGTGCTGGTCTCGGCCTTCCTCGGGTTCATGTTCACGCAGGAACGCATGTGGGGCAGGGCGTTCTGGTACCGGTTCACGGTCATCACGATGTACTTCAGCGCCGGCCTCATCCCGGTGTTCCTGATCATCAAGGGCCTCGGGCTCACGAACAACTTCTGGGTCTACGTCATCCCGTATCTCGTACAGCCGTTCAACGTCATCCTCGTCAAGACGTTCGTGGAGTCGATGCCGCGCTCGATGCAGGAGGCGGCGGAGATGGATGGCGCGAACATCCTGCAGGTCTTCTTCCGCGTCTACCTGCCGAACATGACGCCCATCCTGGCGACCGTGGCGATCTTCTCTGCCGTGGCGCAGTGGAACATGTTCCAGGACACCCTGATCTACATCACCGATCAGAGCCTGTACACGCTCCAGTACCTGCTCTACATGTTCATCAACCAGGCGAACAGCCTGGCCCAGGCAGCCCAGAACGCGGCGGGCGGCAGCCTCAGCGCGATCGCCAATTCCGCGACCTCGCAGATGCCGACGTCGATTCAGATGACCGTCGCAGTCGTCGTCGTGCTGCCCATCATCTTCATCTATCCCCTGTTCCAGCGCTTCTTCGTGAAGGGCATCATGCTTGGCGCCGTCAAGGGTTGACGACCGCCACAGCGCACCAAGAAAGGAATGCAGCAATGAAGCGGAGAGAGTTCCTGGCACTGGCGGGTATCGGGGCGATTGCCACGATGACGCTGTCCTCGTGCTCGCTGATCGACGGCAGCTCGACGACGTCGGGCAACTCGACGGGCGCCTTCCCGAAGACGTGGAAGAAGCCCATCACGATCGATGTCTTCGACGACCTCGCCAACTACCAGGGCATGCAGTCCGGATGGTTCGCGAAGCTCGTGCAGGACAAGTTCAACATGAAGCTCAACGTCATCGCGCCGAATGTGGCCGGCGGGGGAGAGACGCTGTTCAACACTCGGTCGGCGGCGGGAGATCTCGGTGACCTCGTGGTCCTCGGGTCGTACCAGCACCTCACGGAGGCGCTGAAGGGCGGTCTTCTGCTCGACTCGTCGAGCTACTACAAGAACATGACGAACGCGTCCCGTTACGACGTAGCGGTGAAAAAGGCGAACACCGGAAACAAGGGCACCTTCGCCTTCCCGACGTCGGTCTCGAAGCTCAAGCCGACCCAGTCATCCGAGAGCACTGAACCTACGTTCGGTCCGTACCTGCGCTGGGACCTCTACGAGCAGGCAGGCTTCCCGAAGATCGACACGCTCGAAGACCTCATCCCGGTGCTGCAGGAGATGCAGAAGGCGGAGCCGAAGGCCCCGAACGGCAAGCCCGTCTACGGGCTGTCGCTGTTCAAGGACTGGGACGGCAACATGATGAACAACGCCAAGCAACCGGCGTGCTACTACGGCTTTGACGAGATGGGCTTCGTGCTCGCGGCCGCGGACGGCTCGTCGTACGAGAGCATCATCGACTCCGACTCGCACTACGTGCGCTCGCTCAAGTTCTTCAGCAAGGCGAGCCAGGCCGGCCTCGTCGACCCGGATTCACCGACTCAGAACTACTCGACCATGTACGCGAAGTACCAAGCCGGACAGGTGCTCTTCGCCTTCTGGCCGTGGCTCGCCCAGCCGGCGTACAACACCACGGACAACATGAATGCCGGCCGAGGCTTCGAGATCGCTCCGCTGAAGGACATGAAGATCTTCTCCTACGGCGCCGAGGTGTACGGCAGCAGCAACTACTCCCTCGGCATCGGCACGAAGGCGAGCGACCCGGAGCGCGTCGCGGCGTTCATCGACTGGCTGTACTCGGTGGACGGCGTGTACGCCAACGGCGCTCAAACGGGCTCGGCGGCGGGACCGCAGAATCTCACCTGGAAGCTGGACTCCTCGAAGAAGCCGGCTCTCAGTGCCTTCGGCCAGAACGCCTTCCTGGGCGGTTCCACCGAGCAGGTGCCGTCGGACTGGGGCACCGGAACGTTCACCAAGGGTGTCTCCGCGCTGAACGTGACGCTCGTCACGGCCGTCGACAAGGATCCGTCGACCGGCTACTCGTTCGCCTACCAGATGTGGCCGAGCTACCAGAAGCTGGTCGCCAACCCGCTCACCAAGAGCTGGTCGTCGCACATGGATGGTGCCGCCACCACGATGGACTACCTGCGCGCGAACAAGAAGATCATCGTCGCGCCCGGCTCGGGTTACAACGCGCCTGCCGATGACTCGGAGACGCAGACGCTGCGCAACCAGATCAAGGCGGTCATCGTGGCGGACTCCTGGAAGATGGCGATGGCCACCAGCACGTCGCAGTTCAACTCGCTGCTCAAGGACATGCAGGACACGGTGAACGGCCTCGGGTACGCGAAGGTGCTGAAGCTCGACATGGAGCACGCCAAGGCGCAGAACGCGGCGCGCCTCGCCGTCGCGAAGAAGTTCGGCTGACCGCAAACCGCGGCGGGCGGTTCGTAGAGCCGCCCGCCTTCCTTCCATCCCCTTTTTGCAGCGCACTTTCGTGAAGGGGACCATCCTCAGCGCCGTCAAGAGCTGACGCGCGCCTCAGCGCACCAAGAAGCAGCGGGAAGCGTGAAGTGAACGAAGCTCACGCCTGGGGCGAGCAAATCGTTGTGCGGCCGATCCCGTGGGGCGCGAGCCTATGCTGCTCGCCGCGGGCTCCGTGCCGGTACGCGCTCGGCGAGACGTTGCACGAGCGGGTGAAGTGGGCGTAGAAGCTGCTTTGGGACCCGAACCCCGAGGCGTGAGCGATTTCGCTAGTCGTCATGTTGGTCGTGAGCAGCAGCCGCTGCGCCTCTGCCATGCGGCATCTGGTCAGGTAGTTGCCCAAGGTCGTGCCAACGGTCTCCCGAAACAGCGTCATCGCATAATTCGGATTCAGATGGGTCGCTTTCGCGATCTGGGCCGGCGTGATGTCGGAGCGGAAGTTCGCCACCGTGAACTGCGCCATCTCGACGATGTGCTGCATCCCGTCGTTATGGGGATGCGGTGCGCGGAGTTGCTGCTGCTGGTCGTCGCGATGGTCCAGGTAGTGGAAGAGCAGCCGCTGCACGAGTGCCTGGATCTCCAGTAGCGCGCATTGCTCGGTGGGACCGCCCGTGAGGTCCACGACCCAGGATGTGAACATCGGCTCCACCTCCCTCCCGGTCGCCTCAACGGGGAGAACTATCGGGCGACTCGTGAGCAGTTCGCGAAGCTGCTCGCCGGGAAGTGCCCAACTGAACACCGTGGCCAGAGGGATGTGTACCCAATAGCTGTTGCCCGATGACCGGTCATCGTCGTCGATGAGGCGATGCGGAGTGGATGCCCAGAACATCGCGATCCGACCGGCCTCGACGAGTAGGCGTTCGCCGCCGAACAGGTAGTGAAGGTGCCCGCTCACGACATAGTTCAACTCGAGATCGTCGTGGCGATGCGACTTGTCCATTTGCGGGGCAGATCCGCGGTGGGCCCAGATCGCAGGGTCCTCCACGACTACCTGGGACTCGGGGGAAAGCGCATCCAGCCGTGTTTGGCGCATGCCGCCCACGATAGACGCACCTGAGGATCCTGGAAAGGTTGTGCTGTGATCGGGAAGCCTGCCGACCTACTTCGTTCGTAGCGTTCGAATATGCCTGACATTGCCGCCAACCCAAAGATCACCATCATCGGAGCCGGGGGCTTCGTCTTCCCCTTTCGGCTCATCGGAGACCTGATGAGCTTTCCCGCTCTGCGCGGTGCCCGGCTCTGCCTCATGGACATCAATTCGGATCGCGTGTCTCGAGTGGCAGCGGCCTCGAGAGAGCTCGCCGCTCACCACGGTTTCGACGTTCAGATCGACTCGACAACCGATCGACGTGATGCTCTGCGCGATGCCGACGTCGTCATCATCACGTTCCAGGTGGGCGGCATCGAGTCGTACCGCCATGATGTGGAGATCCCAAGGCGGTACGGCGTGGACCAGACCGTGGGGGACACGGTGGG
>NZ_JBQCIE010000140.1:0-3279 GCF_051954055.1 Humibacter sp.
GTCGCCCCCGTTCTACAGGGGAAAGCAGCCAAACCTACACACCGCGGGCCGCTTCGTTAATTTAACCCAGCCATAAAATAATTTCGCAATTTACAACCGACGACAAGAGGGCGCCCGATCGATCGCCCGCCCTCTTCTCGTCGGTTCTACTTGCCGAAGTTCTTGAAGCGCTGGTTGAACTTCTCGACGCGGCCGGCGCTGTCGAGGATGCGCTGCTTGCCCGTGTAGAACGGGTGCGACGCGCTGGAGATCTCGACGTCGATCACGGGGTACGTGTTGCCGTCCTCCCACTCGATCGTCTTCTCGCTCGTGACCGTCGAACGGGTCAGGAACGTGGCGCCGGAAGCGAGGTCACGGAAGACCACCGGCGCGTAATCGGGGTGAATGTCAGACTTCATCAGGACTTCCTCGAATGCTTGGGGATCGGAACTCGACGCGCACCGCGGAAGGGGCGCGAAAGCTGGATGGGCCTGGACGAGCATCCACGGCCAACGAGCAAGTTTAGCAGAGACGAGACGCTTCCCCGGACCTGGGCCGGTTGCGCGCCGGACCCTGCTACTCGTTCGCTCCGGGCTCGTCCGCAGGCGCGGTGCGCGCACGGGCCGTGTAGCGGCCGCGGTCCGAAGAGACCTCGATCGGCAGTCCGAACGTCTCGCTGAGCTTCTCCGCGGTGAGCGTCTCGTCCAGGGGTCCGGCCGCGACGACCTTGCCCGCCTTCAGCAGCAGCACGTGCGTGAACCCTGTCGGGATCTCCTCCGCATGGTGCGTCACCATGATCATCGCGGGCGACCGCGAGTCGCTGGCATATCCGCCCAGCAGCGTCACGAGCTCTTCGCGCGAGCCGAGGTCGAGGCTGGCGGCCGGCTCGTCGAGGATCAGTAGCTCGGGATCGGTCATCACCGAACGGGCGATCTGCACACGCTTCTGCTCGCCGTCGCTAAGCGTGCCGAACGCCCTGTCGGTCAGCGACTCGAGCTTCCATTCGGCCAGCACACGCCGCGCACGACGTGTGTCGATCTCTTCGTACTCCTCGTTCCAGCGCCCGGTCACCGAGTACGCGGCGGTGAGCACGACGTCGAGCACTGTTTCGCGCTTCGGGATGCGCTTCGCCAGCGCACTCGACGCGTAGCCGATGCGCGGCTTCAGCTCGGCGAGGTCGGCCTTGCCGAGCTCCTCGTCGAGCACATCGACCGTGCCGGAGGTGGGATGCGACGCCGCGGCCGCCAACTGCACGAGCGTCGTCTTTCCTGCGCCGTTCGGACCCAGGATGACCCATCTCTGGTCCGCGGTGACCGTCCAGTCCACCTGGTCCAGGATCGCGTTCCCGTCGCGCACGACAGACACGGAGTTGAACGAGAGGACGGTGTTCGACATGGCCTCTAGCCTAGAGGCGATTGAGGGTCTGCCGGGCGAGCTTGCTCGCATGGCAGGCCCGATTGAGTCTTTGAGCGGCAACGCCGCGATAGGGTGTCTCTCCCACGGGGTCGCGTCACTGCACGGCGAGACGGCGGTACAGGTCGAGCGTCTGCTCCGCGATCGCGGGCCAACCGAACTGGGTCTGGGCGCGCAGTCGTCCGGCGCTCCCCTGCTCGCGGGCGCGATCCCGGTCCGACACCGTCTCCGTGAGGGTCTCAGCGAGGTCGGCCACGAATCGGTCGGGATCCAGCGGCGTCCCCGTGCCGTCGGTGGCCTGGTCGATCGGCACCAGGCGCCCGGTCACACCGTTCTCCACCACCTCAGGGATACCGCCGGTCGCCGTCGCCACCACCGGGAGCCCGCACGCCATCGCCTCGAGGTTGACGATTCCGAGCGGTTCGTAGATCGAGGGACAGACGAAGACCGTGGCGGCGCTGAGCACGGCGGAGAGCTCGTTCTGTGCGAGCATCCGGTCGATCCACACGACACCGTCGCGCGAACCCTGCAGTTCGCGCACGAGCCCCTCGACCTCGGCCATGATCTCGGCCGTGTCGGGAGCCCCGGCACACAGCACCAGCTGCACCTCGGGCGGCAGAGCGGCGGCGGCGCGCAGGAAATACGGCAGCCCTTTCTGGCGGGTGATGCGGCCGACGAAGATCACGGTGGGCCGGTCGGGATTCACGCCGAGCGAGCGCACCAGATCCGGCTCGTCGACGATGCGCCATTTGTCCAGGTCGATGCCGTTGTAGATCACGTGCGTGCGAGCAGGGTCGACGTCGGGGTACACGCGAAGGATGTCGCGTCGCATGCCCTCGCTCACCGCGATAACGGCATCCGCCGTCGCGTACGCCTCACGCTCGACCCAACTGGAGATGCGGTACCCGCCGCCCAGCTGCTCGGCCTTCCATGGACGCAGCGGCTCCAGGCTGTGTGCTGTGACGACGTGCGGGATGCCGTGCAGCATGCTCGCCAGCCGCCCGCCGTGATTCGCGTACCAGGTGTGCGAGTGCACGAGGTTGGCGCCGGCGGCATCCTGCGCGAACTGCAGATCGACGCCCAGCGTGCCGAGCGCCGCGTTGGCTCCTGCGAGCTCCTCGGGAACGCGGTATCCGGTCGTGTCCACCTCGTCGCGTGGGCCGCCGAAGCAGCGCACCTGCACCTCGATCGATCTCCGCAGCGCACGTACCAGTTCGGTGACATGCACCCCGGCGCCTCCATAGATGTCGGGCGGATATTCCCGGGTCAAGAGGTCCACGCGCATGTCGTCGACGGTAGCGCGAGTCATGGCGTAGCGCACCCATTCGACGAGGCAACGCGCCTAAAGCGGCGCCCCTCACGGTTCCCCACCGACGTCGGTCTAGTGTTGTGACATGACGGGCAAGAAGATCTTCGGCATTGTGCTGGCGGGAGGCGAAGGCAAGCGCCTGATGCCGTTGACGGCGGACCGGGCCAAGCCCGCCGTTCCGTTCGGCGGCCAGTATCGGTTGATCGATTTCGCGCTGTCGAACCTCATCAATTCGGGGCTGAGACAGATCGTCGTGCTCACCCAGTACAAGTCGCACAGCCTGGACCGCCACGTGTCGCAGACCTGGCGCATGTCTGGACTGCTCGGCTCCTACATCGCCTCGGTGCCCGCTCAGCAGCGACTCGGCAAGCGCTGGTTCTCGGGTTCGGCCGACGCCATCCTGCAGAGCCTGAACCTGATCAGAGACGAGAAGCCCGACATCGTGGTCGTGGGGGGGGGCGCCCCCCAGGTGCCCCAAGACATAGGGGAAAAAGATGGTGACCCCAACAACGCCGGCGCCGGGGCCCCCCGCGCCCCCCCCCCCCACCCCCAAAACCAGGGCCACCACAAGAGGGGGG
>NZ_JBQCIE010000141.1:0-3358 GCF_051954055.1 Humibacter sp.
GGCCGGCCCACCCCCTCCAGGGTGAGACTACGTGTGTGCGATGAGACCACGTGCATGGCGCCTAGGGTCATCCCATACGGGTAGTCTCACCGCCGGTCGTGTCACCCGCCGCTCTGTCGCTCGGGGGTGCCGACCGGCGACGGCGCTCAGCGGGCGTAGCGCTCCGCGAAAGTGCGGAGCAGCCGCGGCGGCCACGTGACGGGCGCCGCCGATCGGATCGTCTGCTCGGTCGCATCCAACTCGTGCGGCTCGAAGTAGCCCTCGTAGCGATACGTGCGCACGCGGTCCACGATGTCGTCGGCCGTCAGCTCCGGGTGGAACTGTGTCGCATACAGATTCCTCTTCACCCGAAATGCCTGCACGGGGCAGGCGTCGCCGGTCGCCAGCAGGGTGGCGTCCGGCGGCAGGTGCTTCACCGCTTCCTTGTGCCCCACCCACGCCTTGAACGCCGGCGGGATGCCCGCGAAGAGCGGATCGCGCACGCCCTCCTCCGTGAGCCGCACCTCCACAGCGTCGACGGGCTCGCCGAACGTTCGGTCGATCACCGCGCCTCGATGCACACCCAGTGTGCCGACGCCGTAGCAGGCGCCGAAGAACGGGAAGTCGGCCTCGACGATGCGGTCGAGCAGCCGCGACATCTCGGCCTCCACGCGCAGCTGCACCTCCGACTTGGTGCTCTGCGCGTCGCTCGCGTTGAACGGGCTGCCGCCCACGAAGACGCCGGAGTAGTCATCGAGATCAAGTTCGGGCATCGGATGCTGCTCGAGACGGACGCGCGTCAGCTCGCCCTCCTGCAGCCCCGCGAAGTCGCGGAACGCGGCGTACTCCGCGTCGGCGAGGTGATCGTCGAAGCGGGTCGCGAGCAGCAGGAACGGGCGCACGTGCTCCAGGGTGTCACGTGCGACCGCCTGACCGCATCCGCATGGCCGTCCTCTCTTGTGTGGCCGACCGTCCCCCAACGCGTGTCTCACAAGATGCGACCTGGCTGCTTCACCTGCCGCATCCACTGAGACACGAGAGCGGCGGATGTCTCAGAGTGGCGACGTCAGCCACACCATCCCGCAGGTTGTGAGACACGCAATCCAGCACAGGAGCGAGCTGGGCCGGAATACCCGAGATATCGTCCTCGTTCGACTCTGTGATACCCCATGGGGGTATGCTGGAGTCGACGGGAACGAAAGGACTTTCAATGACGACCGCCGAGTACGACGTGACGGGAATGACGTGCGGGCACTGCGAGATGTCGGTGCGCGAAGAAGTGAGCGAGATTCGGGGCGTGGAAGACATCCGGGTGAGTGCCCAAGACGGACGCCTCGTCGTGACCTCGAACTCGACGATCGACGACGCGGCCGTGCTGAACGCCGTGCGCGAGGCCGGCTACGCGGCGGTCCGTCGCTGAGCGGAGCGCCCCGTGCCCGACCGCAGCCACTTGTTGCATTGGCAGCCACGTGTGCTGGCTGCGAATACGAGAAGTGGCTGCGGACGAGAATCGCAGGCAGCCAAGACTGGAGGAGACGTCGTTGACGGTGCCACTGACATCCGCTGATGCTCGACCGAACGTCGAGCTGGAGATCGGCGGTATGACATGCGCGTCGTGCGCGAGCCGCATCGAGCGCAAGCTCAACAAGCTGGACGGCGTGACGGCGACGGTCAACTATGCGACGGAGCGCGCGAGCGTTGCGGCTCCGGCCGCCGTCGACGCGGCGACGCTGATCGCCGAGGTCGAAAAGGCCGGATACTCGGCGCAGGTGCACGTTGCAGAGCCGGAGCGCACGAGGGAGTCCCAAGGGCCGGCGTCGGGTGCGGATGCCGCCGACGCCGAAGTGACGTCGCTGCGCAACCGGCTGGTCGTCTCGGCCGTGCTCTCGGCCCCGGTCGTCGCGATGGCGATGATCCCGGCGCTGCAGTTCACGTACTGGCAGTGGGCGTCTCTCGCGCTCGCAGCACCCGTCGTGGTGTGGGGTGCGTGGCCGTTCCACCGCGCCGCGTGGATCAACCTGCGGCACGGCGCCGCGACCATGGACACCCTGGTCTCGATCGGCACGATCGCCGCGTTCCTATGGTCGCTGTACGCCCTGTTCCTCGGTACCGCGGGGATGCCCGGCATGAGGCATCCGTTCGAGCTGACCCTGCAGCGCACCGACGGAACCGGCAACATCTACCTCGAGGTCGCAGCGGGGGTGACCACGTTCATCCTCGCGGGCCGCTACTTCGAGAAGCGCTCCAAGCGGCAGGCCGGTGCCGCGCTGCGGTCGCTGCTCGAGCTCGGCGCCAAGGATGTGACCGTGCTGCGTGACGGGCGGGAGACGATCGTCCCGATCGGCGAGCTGCGCGTCAGCGACGAGTTCGTCGTGCGTCCGGGGGAGAAGATCGCGACCGACGGGGTCGTCGTGTCGGGGGCGTCCGCGGTGGATGTCTCGATGATCACGGGCGAGTCGGTGCCGGTCGAAGTCGGCGTCGGGGATGCCGTCACCGGCGCGACCGTCAACGCGAGCGGCCGACTCGTGGCGCGGGCGACGCGCGTCGGGGCGGACACGCAGCTGGCGCAGATGGCGAAGCTCGTCGAGGATGCCCAGGCCGGCAAGGCGCAGGTGCAGCGGCTCGCCGATCGCATCTCCGGCATCTTCGTGCCGATCGTGCTCGGCGTGGCCGTCGTCACTCTGGTCGGGTGGCTGATCGCGGGATTCCCGGTCGCCGCCGCGCTGACGGCCGCCGTGGCCGTGCTGGTCGTGGCGTGCCCGTGCGCGCTGGGGCTCGCGACCCCGACCGCACTGATGGTCGGAACCGGACGCGGGGCGCAGCTGGGCATCCTGATCAAGGGTCCCGAGGTGCTCGAGTCGACGCGCAAGGTGGACACTGTGGTGCTGGACAAGACCGGCACCGTGACGACCGGGCGTATGGCGCTCGTCGGCGTCATCCCGGCGGAGGGCGAGGACCGGAGCGAGGTGCTGCGGATTGCTGGAGCTCTGGAGAACGCGTCAGAGCATCCGATCGCGCGGGCGGTGGCGAACGCGGCGTCACGCGAGGGCGGCCTCGCACAGCCGGGAGGCTTCGTGGCCGTGCCGGGCAAGGGCGTGCACGGCGTGGTGGACGGGCATGCAACGGTCGTCGGGAGCCAGTCGCTGCTCGAGGAGTGGGCCGCGCCGCTCACCCCGGAGCTGGCGGAGAAGCTGGATAGGGCCGAACGTGACGGCAGGACCGTCGTCGCCGTCGCGTGGGACGGCGCCGCGCGGGGCATCCTCATCGTCGCCGACACCGTGAAGCCGACAAGCGCGGACGCCGTTTCGCGCATGAAGGGGCTCGGCCTCACTCCGATCCTGCTCACCGGTGACAACGAGGCCGTCGCCCGGCACATCGC
>NZ_JBQCIE010000142.1:0-29693 GCF_051954055.1 Humibacter sp.
TTCAGCGGGGCGTTGGCCTGGGCGACGATGAAGTCGTCCTCCTCGAACGCGGTCAGGTAGTCGATCTGGTCGGTGACCTTGCCGTTCACGACCTTGCGGTACGGCGTCTCGATGAACCCGAACGAGTTGATGCGGGCGAAGGATGCCAGCGAGCCGATCAGGCCGATGTTCGGGCCTTCAGGCGTCTCGATCGGGCACATGCGGCCGTAGTGCGACGGGTGCACGTCGCGCACCTCGACGCCTGCGCGGTCACGGGACAGACCGCCGGGGCCCAGCGCCGAGAGGCGGCGCTTGTGGGTCAGGCCCGCGAGCGGGTTGTTCTGGTCCATGAACTGCGACAGCTGGCTCGTTCCGAAGAACTCCTTGATCGCGGCGACCACCGGGCGCACGTTGATCAGGGTCTGCGGCGTGATCGCCTCGATGTCCTGCGTGGTCATGCGCTCGCGGACCACGCGCTCCATGCGGCTGAGGCCGGTGCGCACCTGGTTCTGGATGAGCTCGCCGACCGCGCGGATGCGGCGGTTTCCGAAGTGGTCGATGTCGTCGACATCCAGACGGATGTCGGCCGGCTTGCCGTTACGGGTGCCGTCGATCGCGTACACGTTCTCGCCGAGCTGCTTCACGCCGGGCGCCGTCGGGTCGTGCAGGGCGACCAGGTACTTGATCGTCTTGATGATGTCCTGGTTGGTCAGCACCGAGTCGCTCAGCGGGGCCTCAAGGCCCAGCTTGCGGTTGATCTTATACCGGCCGACCTTGGCGAGGTCGTAGCGCTTCGGGTTGAAGTAGTAGTTGTCGAGAAGCGCGCGAGCGGCCTCCGCGGCCACCTGCTCACCCGGACGCAGCTTGCGGTAGATGTCCTTGAGCGCCTCCTCCTTGGTGAGGATGGTGTCCTTCTCCAGCGTGAGCTCGATGGACGTGAAGCCCTTGAACTCCTCGAGGATCTCCTCGCTGGTGAGGCCGAGCGCCTTGAGGAACACGGTCACGGACTGCTTGCGCTTGCGGTCGATGCGCACGCCCACCTGGTCGCGCTTGTCGATCTCGAACTCGAGCCATGCGCCACGGCTCGGGATGATGCGGGCCGAGTAGATGTCCTTGTCGGACGTCTTCTCCGGGGTGCGCTCGAAGTACACGCCGGGGCTGCGGACCAGCTGCGACACGACGACACGCTCGGTGCCGTTGATGATGAACGTGCCCTTCTCCGTCATCAGCGGGAAGTCGCCCATGAACACCGTCTGAGTCTTGATCTCACCGGTGATGTGGTTCATGAACTCCGCCTCGACGTAGAGCGGCGCGGAGTAGGTCTTGCCCTTCTCCTTGCACTCGTCGATGGAGTACTTCTTCTCCTCCAGGAAAGGATTCGTGAAGCTCAGCTGCATGGTTTCGCTGAGGTCCTCGATCGGAGAGATCTCTTCGAAGATCTCCTCCAGACCGCTGTTGCTGGGCAGATCCTGACGCCCCTGGGCCTCGGCTTCTGCGACGCGAGCCTTCCACGCGTCGCTGCCGACCAGCCAGTCGAAGCTCTCCGTCTGCAGTGCGAGGAGGTCCGGAACGGTGAGGGTGTCGGTGATCTTGGCGAACGAAAGACGAGAGTGGTTTCGTCCGTTCTTGGGAGTGGTGGTGGAAGATGCGTTGCGCGCAGCAGCCAAGGAAATAACCTCCATGAGGTCCCGGGCAAGGGACCACGGGTGACTGTCGGTCAGGTTGTGGTGTGGACGAAGACTCCCGCTACAGTGGTGCCCTGCCGTTGTGCTCTATCTGACCGGTCCCGCGCGTCGTAGACCCGTAACCCTGCTCTTGCAGGAGTGCGGGTTCGCAACACCGAAAGACCCAGCCCATGCACACACCGGAAGACACGCAGAGCCGACCGCAATATGAAGGCATGAGTGTGGGAGCGCAAAGAACAACTATACGTCAACGCGACGCGCCGTGTCCAGTTTTTTCTTGACCGATTTCGGATTCGGGAGTATAAGCATCCTGCGGGCCCCGTTTATTCCGCGTCTGGGCGGCCCGCTCGCCCCTTCCGCAGGGACCGACGGCACGCATCCGCGGGGCCCGCGTGCTGCATCCACGGCCCCGCGCAGTGCACCCGCGAGGGCAGCGCCGTGCATCCGCGAGGGCAGTGCCGTGCATCCGCGAGGGCAGTGCCGTGCATCCGCGAGGGCAGTGCCGTGCCCAGTTCAGGATGTGAGGCCGCTCGACCGCATATGGCGCTCGAGCACGTCGCCATCCTGAACTAGACACGGTGCGCACGCGCAAGAGCACCTCGAATCGTTCCTCGGCCGCCCGGGTATCTATCCTTTGCGCTCAGGCGATCCCCGGCCGCTCAGATGGCGATCGCGCGGCCGCGACTACGTCCGCTTCCACGCGACCAGAGGTGCTGCTGCGATCTGACGAGCTCAAGGATGATGGGTTCGACGGTGTCCTGTTCATAGACCACATGGCGGTACTTCAGGCGGACGACCAGATAGCCGAGCGACACGAGCCGGAGATCACGATCGTAATCGCGCTCGGAGCCGTAGCCTTCATGGAATTTGGCGCTGTCACACTCGATCACCAACCGGTCACCGATCAGGAGATCGACGTGACCGACTCCTGGTATGTACGCCTGCGGTATCGCGCGGATGCGCCTGGCGCGGAGGAGCGTTCGCTCGATCGACTCCGTTCCGGATTGGCTGCGCCCGTCGCACCAGGAATACAGAGTCGGAATCGCCGCGGCGACGGCCGAGCGGGTGAGGATCTTGAGGTTGAGCGCAGAGTCGGCCATCGCGATCACGTGTTCTCGGGGCTGACATCTGGCCGAGTCAGCAAGGGCGACACGAGCATCAACGATTGCACTCGGTCGGAATGTGACCTGCACTCCAGACGGAGGGTCAGTTTCCCAATGAAGGCAGACCTCGCGCCCGCTTCGGTCCACGAACGAGCCTCCTTCGTCGCTCGGCCGCAGTCTTAAGCGCGATGCGTTGCGTGGCACGAGTACGTGAAGCTTCTTGTCGTCTACGGCCCACAGGCCGTGATGCGGTGCAGCGGACGGGCCCGTCATCCGACCGCCGATGTATAACGCTTCAAGCGCGTCCGCGTTGGCCCCTCGCGCCATGAACCAGCCACGGCGCACGCGGAGCAGTTCGCCGATATCGAGAGCGTGCGCGATATCGCGCTCACTCCTCCCGGACCGGAGCAGTAGCCGCGTCGATGCGACACCAAAGGGGATCGATGGCCTGAATCCTTGCGACATGAGGACAGGCTCGCTCCCGCAAAGACGTCGGACCGAGTTCAAACGTTCGACGAGCAAAGCTGCTTAAGGAACGCGCCTGGGGAGGACAACAACTCAGGCGCGCTCCAAGCCGACAGGACGAGCGGAGTGCTCCGTCGCGCAGACTCCTGGAGACGGCTCTCACTCCGCAGCTACTTCAGGACTGCGTGCACTTCGACCGCTATATGCAGCCGAACCGCCCCTCCTCCTGAACTGGGCAGATCAGTGTCCGACCAGGTGCGCACAGGCCAGCTATGCGTCGGCGCCGTCTAGGGCACCGAGCCCGGCGCAGCAGCGGCCCGCCGAGGGTCGCACCGAGCCCGGTGCAGCAGCGCCACGTCAGGGGCGCACCGAGCCCGGTGCAGCAGCGGCCCGCCGAGAGGCGCACCGAGCCCGGTGCTGCAGCGCCGGGTCAGGGGCGGGCCAGGGCTATCGCCTGGGCGCGGTCCCGCAGGTCGAGCTTGGCGAAGATCGAGTTGATGTGGGTCTTCACCGTGGCGACGCTCACGTAGAGGCGGCCGGCGATCTCGGGGTTGCTCATGCCCTCGCCGACCAGCTCGAGCACCTCCGCCTCGCGCGCGGTGAGCTGCGGATGCCGACTGCGCAGCTCGTCAGCGGACAGTGCGCCCGTGCGCACCGACGGCTGCGACGCGACCGGCGACTGCTCGATCGCGGGCGGAATTGACGTGCCGCCGACGGCGCCGGTCAGCCCGCCGATCAGACGCGCGCCGACCTCGCCGGAGAGAGTCGTCTGGCCGCGGGCTACGGAGCGCACAGCGGCCGCGACCTCGGCGCGCGAGGCATCCTTCGTGAGGTATCCGCGGGCGCCGGCCCGTAGTGCGCCCATCACCGAGGCGTCGTCGGCGAACGTCGTCAGTACGAGCACCGCAGTGTCCGGATGCTCAGCGGTGATGCGGGCGGTGGCGGCGGATCCGTCGAGCACGGGCATCCGCAGGTCCATGAGCACGACGTCCGGATGCCGCTCCCCCACCAGCGCGACGGCCTGTGCGCCGTCGGCCGCCTCGCCGACCACCTCGATGTCGGGCAGCAGGTCGAGCACCGTCACGAGACCGTCGCGCACGATCGCCTGATCGTCCGCCACGATCACGCGGATGCGCGGCTCGCCCGTCGCATGGGCTTCCCGGCCGCTCTCGCGAGTGGCATCCGGCTCACGGCTGCGCCACATGCCGCTCTCGCCCGGCGCGTCGGTCATGCGGCTCCTCCTACGGTCGCGAGTGCGGCCTCGGCGCGCACCTCGAACCGTCCGTCGCGCACGCCGGTCTCGACCGTACCGCCTGGCAGCTCGGCGAATCGCTCGCGCATCCCGAGCAGTCCTTTCCCCGATCCCGTCGTTGCGAGCTCCAACCCTCGCGCCGTCGTCGCGACGGGGACGGCGTTCGCCACCTCGAGCGCGACGCGGTCCGGATGCCACGAGATGCGCAGTTGCACCGCCTCGCCCGGCGCGTGCTTGCGTGCGTTGCTGAGCGACTCCTGGAGTGCGCGCCGAAGCGCCGTCGCCACCCGCTCCGACACATCGACCGGAGTACCGAGCTGCTCGAAGTCGATCCGGCCACCGAGCCGCTCGTGCGCGTCGACGAGGTCGATCAGCTGGGCGGCGAGGTCCGCGGACGAGACGGAGCCCTGCGCATCCAACGGCGAGCGCAACGCCTCCACGGCACGCCGCGCCTCGGCGAGACCCGATGCGGCCATCGAGCGTGCGTCGTGCAGGCGGGCGAGCGCGGCATCCGTCTTGCCCGCCTCGAGCTGCGCCTCGACGGCATCCAGCTGGATCACGAGACCGCCGAGGCTGTGCGCCAGCACGTCGTGCATGTCCCGCGCGAGCGACTGCCGGGCGGCCATCGTCGCCGCCTTCGCCTGCTCCTCGCGCATGGCAGCGGTGCGTTCGGCGAGTTCCGCGGCCGCGACCTGTCTCGCTCGCGCCTGCCTGCGGTTGATACCGGCGAGCAGCGCGACCACCACGGCGAACTCGATCGACAGGATGCCCTCGATCGTCACGCCCTTGCCGCCGGTCACCGAGACCGCGATCGGCACGACGACGACCAGTCCGGCTGCGAGCAGCGCACAGAGATAGGTCAGCCACGGCGGTTGCTCGAGTCCGCCGATCTGCATGACAGCCGCGATGACGGGAACGATGAGCAGCCCGTTCGTCGGCCACGCCGCGATCGCTGCGGTCACGACCATGGCGAGGTAGAGAACACGCGAGACGCGGATCCAGGTCAGCGGTACGAGAAGCGACCCCAGCCACGCGAGGAGCGACGCGACGGCGAGCGGCACGACAAGCTGCGGATAGTCGACCGTTCCGTTGATGGACTGCAGCACCAGGTAGGTCGCGACCACGACCATCCCGAGCACGTTCAGCAGGATGGTGAACGTCGTACGCCGCGGCTGGATGTCTGTCACGCTCGCCCTCCCGCCTGTGGTCATCCGTCCATCCTGCCGCGCCGACACAGAGGCGCCCACCGCCTCGCCAACAGGACAGTAAGCGCTCTCCCGCTGGAAACACGCCCGGATTGGCCTGTTTTCGGCCGATTGTCCTGTTGAGCGCGGGCGGCTGGCGGCAGGCCAGGCGGGAATGCGGACGGCACGCCGGCGCCCATCTCTGCAACGCGACACGCTCCCGGTCGCGGCGGCGTGCACGCCGCGACAAACGCGACCATGCACTCGGCCAACTGCGGCGCGCCGGGCGGGGCCCCGCGCGCCACACGACACAGACCCCCACCGGCTCCGCGGGGCCGCGGCCGGCGCGGTACAGGATGACGCCGACGCGGGCGAGGCGGTTCGCGGCGACCATGAGCAGGATGACCCCGGTCGAGGCGGCCAGGTGCGATCCGGCCAGGTTCGCCAGGGCGTCGATGCCGATGCGCACGGCGATGAGCACGACCCAGAGCGCGAGTCCGACCCATCCGGTGCGGGTCTCGAGCGTCACGGGCGCCATGCTCGGGCGACGGTCGTTCGCGTGCGCGTCACGGTACAGACGGATGCCGTCAGCCGTCATCGGACGGAACCTCGCGATCGCGCCCATCGCGGCGCCGAGCGCGAGCGAGATGACCAGCTCACCGCACAGCACGGCGATGT
This sequence comes from Humibacter sp., assembly GCF_051954055.1. Lineage (NCBI taxonomy): Bacteria > Bacillati > Actinomycetota > Actinomycetes > Micrococcales > Microbacteriaceae > Humibacter > Humibacter sp. The sequence goes on from NZ_JBQCIE010000142.1 coordinate 6,347, forward strand.
CGGTGCCGGTCAGCGTGGCCACCTTCGTCATGCTGCCGAGCGTGACGAGGCCCACGATGGCGAGGATCGCCGGCAGGCGCCACATGCGTCCGGGGTCCACGGCCCGCCAGGTCATCTGGCGGTAGCCGACGAAGGCGACGAGGGCGACGATGACGATCGCGTTGGTGACGAGTTGAAGGGAAACGGTCATGCATCCACTCTCGGCAACGAGGGATGCTCCGCCCACCGCCCACGGGTGGAGATGCGGGTGGAGATCGGGTGGAGCCGGGTGCGGGCGACACTCCCTACTCTTGGAGGGTGCAGGAGCATCCGTCGGTCGTCTTGAAGAACAGCGGTCTGCGCGCCGTGATCGAGCCCGACCGGTGGGTGCCCGGCTCGTTCCAGCTCGTGGTGGACGGCACCCCGCAGTCGCACGTGGACCTCGACGACCCGACCCGGCTGTTCTTCGAGTACGTGCAGCGCATGGGCAACGTCATCGACCTGCTGCACGAGCCGGGCGAGCCGATCACGGCCGTGCATCTCGGCGCCGGCGCGATGACGCTCCCCCGGTACATCGCCGCCACCCGGCCGGGATCGCGGCAGCAGGTGGTCGAGCTGGAGAGCGACCTCGTCGAGTTGGTGCGCTCCGAGCTGCCGCTGCCGAGGTCGGCACAGATCAGGGTGCGGCACGGGGATGCCCGCCAGGTCGTCCGCAAACTGCCCGCCGGCCTGCGCGGCACGGTCGACCTGCTCATCGTCGACATCTTCAGCGGCGCCCGCACACCTGCTCACGTGACCAGCGTCGAGTTCTACCGTGAAGCGGTGTCGCTACTGGCACCGGACGGTGTGATCCTCGTCAACGTCGCGGACGGGCCGCCGCTCTCGTTCGCGCGCGGGCAGGCATCCACTCTCGCGTCCGTCGTGGAGCACGTCGCCGCACTCGCCGAGACCCAGGTGCTGAAGGGCAAGCGGTTCGGCAACATCGTGCTCGTCGGCTCGAACGCCGCCCTGCCGCTGGACTGGCTGCCGCGTCTGATGGCGAGCGGACCGCATCCCGCCAAGGCCGTCGCGGGCGACGAGCTGCGGCAGTTCGTCGCGGGCGCGCAGGTGGTGACGGATGCGACGGCCGTCGCGTCGCCGCTGCCGGGGCGGAGCGTGTTCCAGCTGAAGGGGTGAGCGCGGCGGCGTCCCGTCCTGGCCCCGGCCCTCCGCCCGGCCCGGCCCTCCGTGCGCAGCCAATTCCTGCAATCGCGGCCAGTTGAAGTGGCTGTGGTTGCAGGAACTGGCTGTGATCGGCGGATGTCGGCGGCGCAGGCCCGTTCGGCCAACACGTCAGTGCGCGTGCCGGAACCGGACGCGCTGCCCCGGCCGGAGCTGGGCGAAGAGGTCGAGGTCGGCATCCGCGACGACGGCGAGCACCGGGTAGCCGCCGGTGACGGGACCGTCGGCGAGCAGCACCGTCGGTTCTCCGGATGGCGGCACCTGGATCGCGCCTGGCACCATCGGCTCGCTGGGCAGCTCCGCCGGCAGGTCGGGATCGTTCGAGCGTTGCAGCGTCACACCCTCCGACCGCAGCCGGGCGCCAACCCGATTGGACTCCTGCGTGACCTGCCAGTCCGTGTCGTAGAACGCGTCGATGGATGCCGGCGCGAACCAGTCCTGCCGCGGTCCGGCGACGACGTGCACATCCACCTCGTCGTCCGGCGGCGACCACACGGTCAGAGCGTCAACGGCGGGGATGTCTCCAGCCACGTCGTCGGCGAGGGCGATCGTGTCGCCGTCCACGAGCGGAGCGGGTCCGAGGCGGGCGCCGATGTCGGCCGAGGCGGAGCCGAGCTCATGCGGAACGGCTACGCCGCCGCGGAGGGCGACGACGTACCTCAGGCCGTGCACCGCGGTGCCGAGCTCGAGCACGTCACCTGCTGCCGCCTGCACCGCGGCATCCGGTTCGATCGGATGTCTGCCCAGCTTCAGCGCGCCCCTCGCGCCGGTCACCGCGAACCACGTCGGCTGTTCGAAGCGCAGCGTCGCGGCGACGACCACCTCGAGTCCGGCCGCCGACTCGTCGTTGCCCACCAGGCGGTTGCCCAGCCGCAGGGCGCCTCGGTCGAGCGCACCCGAGCGGCCGGCGCCGATGGATGCCGATGCGGGACGGCCGAGGTCCTCGACGAGGAGCTGCGGGCCGGACTGCAGCACCGTCACGGCCGCGGCGGCGGTGGCCGCCTGGGTCGCCGGAGCCGCCTCAGATGCCGCGGTGCCGTCGAACGATGCGCCGGAATCCGCACGATCCGCCGCATCCGAAAGCGGTTCCTCGTACGGCCGATCGTTCGTTTTCCGGCCGACCGTGCGAGCGTCGGCCGGCGGCGAGCTCGCCTCGACGGCACGGAACCGCACGGTCGTGCCCGGGGCGAGGAGCGCCGGCCGGGCGTCGGCCGGGCGCCAGAGCGGGGCATCCGTTCGTCCGATCAGCTGCCAACCGCCCGGCCCCTCGCGAGGATAGGCGCCGCTGAAGCCGCCGGCGAGCCCGACCGCGCCGGCCGGGACGCGCGTGCGCGGGGTGGCGCGACGAGGCACGTCGAACGAGTCGTCGTCGGTCACCAGGTACCCGAACCCGGGTGCGAAGCCGGAGAACGCGACGCGCCACGTGGCATCCGTGTGCCGGCGGATCAGCTCATCGGATGCGATGCCGACGAGGCGGGCGACCTCGTCGAGGTCCTCGCCGTCGTACACGACGTCGATGACCAGCGGGTCGCCGTCGGGCGCTGGCTCCTGAACCGAACCGGGCACAGGCATCCGCTCCAGCACCCGGTCGAGCCAGGTGTGCACGGCGTCGGCCGAGAGGCGCTTCGGGTAGAAGAGCACGGCCAGCGTCCGCGTGGCAGGCACGATGTCGTCGACGCCCGCCCGGCGCGACTGCGACAGGAGGTCGCGAAGCGCTAGAACGGCGTGCAGATCGGGCAGGTCGACGAGGAGCGCGCGGTCCCCCAGCCGGTGGATCGTGTACGGCAGCGGTGCCGTTCCGTTCACGCGAATGCCTCGATCGGGATGCCCGCCTCCGCCAGCGCTTCACGCACAGCGATCGCCATGGCGACGGCGTCCGGACTGTCGCCGTGCACGCACAGCGATGCGGCGTCGAGCTCGATCGTCGCGCCGTCGATCGTCTGCACGACACCGTCGGATGCCATGCGCACGGCACGCTCCGCGATCCCGTCATCCGGTCCGAGCACCGCTCCCATCCGGCTGCGCGGCACGAGCGTACCGTCGCCGAGGTACGCCCGGTCGATGAACGCCTCACGCACGAATGGCACGCCGCGCGCCTCGCACGCCCGCTCGATCGCGCTGTGCGGAAGACCGAGCACCGGCAGCTCGGCGGGGAAGGATGCCACGGCATCCGCCACCGCCGTCGCCTGCTGCTCGTCGGTGGCGATGCGGTTGTACAGGGCACCGTGCGGCTTCACGTAGCGCACCTCGGCCCCGACGGATGCCGCCATGCCGGCGAGTGCGCTCAGCTGGTAGAGCACGTCGGCGTGCAGGTCGGACGGCGTCACGTCGACGAAGCGGCGGCCGAATCCGGCGAGATCGAGGTAGGAGACGTGTGCGCCGATCGCGACGCCCAGGTCCCGGGCCGCGCGGCAGGTGGCGAGCATGGTGGCCGGGTCACCGCCGTGGAATCCGCAGGCGACATTGGCGCTCGAGACGACGTCGAGCATCGCGTCGTCGTCGCCCATCGTCCAGGCGCCGAACGACTCGCCGAGGTCGCAGTTGATGTCGATCGCGCGCATCCCTCTCATTCTGCATCCCCCTGCTCTCCCTCCCCAGGGTGCGCTCGCGAAGGCGGGTGCACAGCGACCGCGTGCGCGACGGCATCCGTCGGTCGCCGTCGTTAGCCTCGAAGAGTGGCGGAACTGGTACGGGTACGAAGGTGGGCCGAGGCGCTGATCGCGATGCACCTCGACGCGGATGCCTGGACGTTCGGCTTCGACAACGCGAAGACCCGGGGCGGGCAGTGCAACCACTCCACGAAGCGCATCACGGTCTCGCGTTACCTGGCTGCCCGGTTCGACGACGACGAGATTCACCAGGTGCTGCTGCACGAGGTCGCTCACGCTCTCGCCGGTCCGGCCGCTGGCCACGGGCAGCTCTGGCGGGCGATCGCGCGCGACCTCGGGTACGTCGGCGAGCGCACGCTGGACAAGCCGGTCGCGCAGGACCTCGCACCGTGGGTCGGCCGCTGTCCCCGGGGCCACGTGCACTACCGGTATCGCAAGCCGACGCGGGTGATGTCGTGCGCCACCTGCTCGCGGCGGTTCTCGCGGGAGTTCCTGATCGCCTGGGAGAGGAGGCGGGTATGACCGGTATCTGATCGCGTTTGCGCTGGCCGACCTCGCGAAGTGTGACCCCGCGCCGACGAGGCGGGAAGATGGTTCAGCCCAGCAAGCGGATCGGATGAACCTCGACAGATGACGACAACGGCAGCGGAGAGCACCACGGCCCGACCCGGCAACGAGGGCCGACCCGACGTTGGTCACCGGCTCAGCGAGACCGGCCAGTGGTTCGACTCGGCCGACGGCGTGCACTGGTGGTTCGACTCCGGATGCCTGTGCCTCGACTTCGCCTACACCGGTGGCATGGCGGCTCCCCGCGACGGCGAGCGCGTGCCGAACGAGCCCTGGGAGCGGTTGGGCACGCCCGCCGACCTCACCGCCTGGCTGCACGACCGGTTCCCCGCCATCGAGGCCTCCTGCGTCGAGCACGAGCTGCGTGATGCCCTGACGCTGCGCGAGGCGATCGCGAACCTGGCGTACGCGGCGTTGGACGGGCATCCGTTCGCGGGTCGCGATGTGGACGTCGTAAACCTGTACGCCTCCACGCCCGACCTGCCGCCGGCGCTCGCGGGAGGCAGCAGGCAGGCCGGCCGCACGCGGCCGCGAGCCACGCAGGCGCTGTCGGCGATCGCTCGCGATGCCGTCGCCGTGTTCGGCGCTGAGGATGCCCGCGAGCGCATCCGCACGTGCGGCGCCGACGACTGCGGGCTCGTCTACCTCGACGTGTCGCGCAGCCGTAATCGCCGCTGGTGCTCGATGCAGCGCTGTGGCAACCGGGCGAAGGTGCGGGCGCACCGGGCGCGGCACACCCGCGTCGTCGAGGGGTCGTAGGGCAGGGGCCCCCTGGATGGCGATTGTGGACCCGTCCTGTCGCCTTGGGGCGCGATAGCGACCGGAGGCGTCCACAAGTTCCCTTTGTGCCGAGCGGGCGGTCCCGCGCATGCCGAAAGGCCGGCCTGCGTCAGGGGTGCGTGCCAGAGTTTGCGGTATGACCAGCGTCGGCGCGATCTTCAGTCCCTACCCGTACCCGCCTGAGGCGCTTCCGGATGCCGCGATCGCGGCCGAACGCGCCGGCGTCGCCGAGCTGTGGCTCTGGGAGGACTGCTTCCGCGAGTCGGCTTTTGCGGCCGTCTCCGCGGCGCTTGCCGTCACGTCCGGTCTGCGGGTCGGCATCGGCATCGCACCGATGCCCCTGCGCAACGTCGCGGTGACCGCCATGGAGATCGCCACCATCGCGCGCATGTTCCCCGACCGCTTTCTCCCCGGCGTCGGGCACGGAGTGCAGTCGTGGATGGCGCAGGTCGGCGCACGAGTCGCCTCGCCTCTCACTCTGATGCGCGAGCAGGTGACGGCGCTCCGCTCACTTCTCGCCGGCGAGACAGTGACGGCCGAGGGACGCTACGTCGCGCTCGACGCCGTTCGCCTCGATTGGCCGCCGGCGGCGGTACCCCGGGTGTTCGCCGCGGCGGAGGGTCCCAAGACCCTGAGGTTGGTCGGCGAGGTGGCCGACGGCGCCGTGCTCGACAGCCGGCACACCATCGGTGAGGTCGTCCACGCCGTTGGCGAGCTGCGGGCTGGACGAGCGGATGCCGGTCGAGCAGGCGAACCGGACATCGTCGCGTACGCGGCGGCGGCCTTCGGTGACGATGGCGTCGACCGCCTCGTCGCGGACTGGGACGGTGAGGTTCCGGATGACGTCGACCGGCGAGTGCTCGCCGGCACGGTCGACGACGTGGCGGCGGACGTCCGACGCTTCGCGGACGCGGGCGTGCAGCACGTCATACTGCTGCCGCCGCGCTCGGAGCCCGACCTCGCGGCCTATTTCGAGCGGGTCGGCGAGGTGGCCCGCCTCGTGGGGTGACCTGTCGCTCGCGGGCCGAGCAGAGGCATCCGCCTCAGTGTTCGCGCTTCGCGCTCCGACTGACTCCATCGCCTCGGCCAAGCGAGCGAGCTCGCTTTGCTCTCGGCTCAGTCCTCAGTCGACGACCTGCACTTCTTTCCAGAACGCGACGTAGTCGCTGAAGTCCTTGCCGACGCGATCGAAAGCCGTCGGGTACGGGTGCGGATAGCTCCACGCGCGGTCCTGCAGTCGCTGACCGCCGGCGTTCACCGTGAAGTACTGGCACTCGCCCTTCCACGGGCAGGTGTAGGGGGTTGGACTGGTCTCGAGCAGCTCGGTGTTGACGCTCGACGGCGGGAAGTACCAGTTGCCCTCGATCTTGATCAGGTCCTCGACGGGAGCCTCGGCGATGACGGTGTCGTTCACGACGGCTTTCATGGTGGTGATCCCTTCTGTTCACGACGGCTGTCGTGGGCAACACGATGAACGCGGATGCCATTCCCTCGACGGTCGTCGAGGCCTGTCGCGACACCCCGGTCTACCCTGCTCTTGCGACGTTCCACTGCGCCGATAGGCTGTGCTCGCCACGGCCCTCGCGCCGCCCTTCGTTCTACGGAGCACACCCTGATGACCGCACCAGTCTCGCCCGACGACGCAAAGGAAGGCGCCGAGCAGTCGCCATCGACCGAGCCGGTTGCGAATCAGTCGGAACCGGCGTCCTGGCCGGCCCCGACGGAGCCGCCGCAGTACGGACCTCCACCGGAAGGGCCGCAGTACGAATCGGGGCAGCAGTACGAAGCGGGGCCGCAGCCGACCGAGCAGTACCCGACCCAGCAGCTCCCCAGCGAGCAGTACGAGCAGACCGCTGACAAGCCGAAGCGATCTCGGATGCTGACGTGGCTGATCGCGGGCGGCGCCGCGATCGTCGTGCTGATCATCGCGGGAGTGGTGTGGGCATCCATCGAGACCGCATCCCACACGCCGCAGGCCGCGGTGAAGCCCTACCTCGACGCGCTGGTGAAGGGCGATGTGAAGGCGGCCGTGAAGGCCGGCAACATCGACACCCGCAGCCCCCTCGTGACGCAGAAGGTCTACTCGAAGACCAGCCAGCACGTGACGGGTTACTCGATCGAGCCCGCTCACACGGTGGGCAGCGAGGCGACCGTCACCGTCAAGTACCGACAGGGATCCAGCCGCTACAGCGAGGTGCTGCGACTGAAGAACACCGGCAGGGACATGCTCTTCTTCACGAGGTGGAGGCTCGAGCCGATCACGCTCCCCACGGTGAAGATCGCGGTCGGCGCACCTGCTGCGGATGGCATCACCGTGAACGGGGCCACCGTCGGCGCGGAGAGCGAGATGGCGCTGGATGCCCTACCCGGCAGGTACAACGTGTCGCTGCCGAGCACCGCGAACTACACGGTCGCGGACAAGAGCACGACGATCAGCGACCTGAAGGACACGGGCGACACGTCGGGTAAGGATGTCGTCGCGCTCGAGGCGACGTTCACCAACGCGGGTCAGCACGCGGCGAACGACGCCGTCAACGGATGGGTCGCCGCGTGCATCGCGCAGCCCACTCTCACACCGACCGGCTGCAGCTTCTACCTGAACAACACGTATCCCGAGCTGCACCTCTCGAACCTGAAGTGGACGCTCGCCTCGGCTCCCGTCTTCGACATCGGTCCGTGGGACGGGCACGGTTGGCCGGTCACGACCACGACCGACGGGTCGGCAACATTCCTCGCCGACTACACCGCAGACGACGGCAGCTCCGGAATCGTCTTCTCCGAGGCGCCGGTCCCGGTGCAGGTGGATGGCGAGATCACCGGCTTCGACAAGGACGGCAAGGCGATCTTCACCTCGATCGACTGGTCAGGCAAGGCTTCCCAGGGCTCCGCCTGATCGCGGCGGCCGCGCAGGTACAAGCTCCGCCTGATCGCGGCGGGCCCCCGAATCAGGGCTCTGACGCTGCGGACGGCCGCAGGATGAGCCGCGCACCGTCGCGGAAGAGATCGTCCGCGGTCCGGCCCGTTCCGGCGAAGTAGTCTCCGATCGCTTTCGAGGCGACGGGGAACCGAGCCTGCAGCTCGTCCACCGAAGGCGCAGGACCGTTTGGCGCTGGAGACTGCTCCTCGAGAACCCAGCCCACCGTGAAGCGCTCCCCGACCAGCACCAGCAGGCGGGCATCCTGAGCGTCCATCCCCCTCTCCACGAGTGCGGCCATCGCCGTCTCGGAGAAGTCGGCGCGGCGGAGTGAGTATCTCGATCCCGAGATGATGCGAGCGCCGTCGGGGTGCCGGAGCACGGCTCCGCGCAAGACGCCGAGCGCCTCGAGAAGCCACTCCCGCCCGTTCGGGTACTCCCCCGGGTCGGGAACGGCGGCTATCGCCTCGTCCATGATCGCGTCCGCGAGAGCATCCAGGAGTTCCGATTTGTTCTTCACGTGCCAGTAGAGCGTCGGCGCCTGGACCTTCAGGCGGGCAGCCAGAGTGCGCAGGCTCAACGCATCCAGCCCGTCGTCATCGACGAGTCTGAGCGCCTCCTCCAGCACGCGCTCCCGATTGAGCGGCATGTCATCCTCTCGCTTGCGCTACTTCTCTTACAGTGTTAGATCTATGGTAGATCTCTAACACTGTAAGAGAGAGGCAGGCGATGAAAGCAGCGGTCGTCGACAGAGCCGGCGGCATCCCCGAGTATCGGGACTGGCCGGATCCCGTTGCGAAGGACGGCGAGGTCGTGGTCGCGGTCGAGGCGGTTGCGGTCGAGAACGTGGACCGAGCGATAGTGGCGGGGACGCACTACACGTCCGGGAACTTCCAGGCTGCACTTCCGGCGATCCCCTGCTTCGACGGTGTCGGGCGCCTCTCGGACGGGACGCTCGTGGGCTTCGGCGGGCTGACGCCGCCGCAGGGTGCGCTGGCGGAACGCGTCGCAGTGCCCGCCAACTACACGGCACCGATCCCTTCCGGAATCGCAGCCCCCGTCGCCGCTACCCTGTCTTCTGCCATCAGCGCGATGCTGGCTCTGAGCGCTGCGGCCGAGTTCCGCGCCGGCGAGACCGTGCTCGTTCAAGGCGGCACCGGCGTCGCCGGGCGGCTCGCGATCCTGATCGCGCGCCTTCTCGGGGCGGGCCGCATCGTCGCCACGGGTCGCGATGAAGACGCACTCTCTGAACTGCGCGACCTCGGTGCCGACGCCACGATCAACACCGCCGTCGACGACGTCGCGCTGATCCAGGCTTTCGGAGAAGAGGTCGGCAGCGGATACGACGTGGTACTCGACTATCTCTGGGGCCGCCCGACGGAGCTCCTCACCCGGGCGCTCATCCCAACGAGCTTCGCCCTGGGCAAGCCGACGCGGCTGGTGCAGATCGGGGAGGCGGCCGGCCCCGGGATCCGGCTCACCGCGGATGCTCTGCGCACGTCAGGCCTGGAGCTCTACGGGGCCGCCCGCAACGCCGCCACCGGCATGGCGAGCGCGTACCAGCAGGTCGTGGACTGGGTGCGCGCGGGCGAGCTGGTCATCTCCGTCGAGGCCATGCCGCTCAGCCGCATCGCCGAGGCCTGGGTCCGCACGGACCTGCGCGGTCGTCGGCTCGTCATCGTTCCGGACTGAACCCCCACCCCGATCACCGAAAGGAGAACCATCATGAACGCCGTCACCAGGATCTTCCACGACCTCACGCACCGCGTGCCAGGCGTCCCCGAGCACTCCGACAGCCCAACGCGCACAGTCGGCGGCCGGCCCGGTGGCAGTGGACGTCAGCGAAAGGGATTGCGAATCTCGACACCTGCGATGACCTGGCCGTTGTTCAGGTCCTCCGTCCACAGCACCGGGCATTGCATCCGTGAGGCGCTGCGGATGATCATCGCGTCCCACACCGAGATCCGCGACTCGTCGGCAATCGCGGCGGCCGCCACGACATCTTCAGGAAGAGGGGAATGCACGGGACCCCGGGAGAGAAGTTGCAGTCGTTCCCGCGCCGCTGCCGGAGACAGCGGCGCCGGGCTTTTGATCTTTCGCGTGAGCGTGACGTAGAACTCAAGCAACACCTGCGTGCTGACAACCGCAGACCTGGTGTGGATCGCCGCTTCGAACAGATCGGCCGCGCGACGGTGGCGATCATCGTCGGTCTCACCGTACGCATAGACCAGAACGTTCGTATCGAAGAAGGCACGTTGCGAGTCACTCATGGGCAAATTCCTCAGACCCGCTCATGGAGCTCGTCCCGCGTCCACGTCACGTCGGCGATTCGATACATACCCCCTCGAATCAGCTCGAACTCGCGAGCCCATGCCTCGTCATAGTCGTCTTCCAACTCGACGCGGTTGGCTAACACGTCGGCCACGAGAGCAGAAATGGAAGTGTCATGGGCGGCCGCGTAGACCTTTGCTCGCCGGATCAGATCTGCGGGCAACGCCAGTGTGATATTCCGCGTCGTTGCCATGTGAACCAGTGTAGCGCTGGTCCATGTGCTACCCGACGTAGTCATCCGGATACAGCTGGCGGATGCCGCCGTCATGCGCCGACACGACGTTCCACTCCGAGCGGAGGATGCCCATCACGACGATGTCTTCGTAGCGTCCGCGGACCCAGGCGTGCTCGCGCTGCCGACCCTCGATCACGAAGCCCGCCTTCTCGTAGGCACGGATGGCCGCGAGGTTCGACGAGATCGCTTGAAGGTGCAGTCGGCGGAGGTTGCAGCGCACGAAGCCGAACTCGACGATTTGCGAGATCGCGGCGGTTCCGATCCCCTTCCCGCGGGACTCGGACCGTAGCGCGACGCCGACCTCGGCGTGGCGGGCGAGGTCGTCGAAATCGAAGAGCCCGATGCTGCCGACGACTTCGCCGTCCAGGTCGATCACGAAGCGCACGTTCTCGTCGGCGTCGGTCTTGGCGAGACGATCCTCGTATGCGCTCCGCGTCAGCGGCGCCGGCGGGGAGGGGTTCCGCTCCTCCCACGTGCTGAGCTCTGCGGCGATGCTGTAGAGCGCATCGACGTCGGCATCGGTGCGAGCGCGAAGCGTGACGGCAGGCGGGGTGACCATGCACCGTACGTTACCGAGCAGCGAGAATAACGACCGGTTCGGAAGGGATTTCAGCGAGCCCGAGGTGAGCAGCCTCAGCTCGCGACGCGGGCCGCTACCTCCGCAGGCGAGGCATGCGTGAAGACGCCGTCGACGAGCACGGGGACGGCGGTGGAGACATCCGTCTGGTACGCGACCGCGATGTCGTCACCCTGGTCGTCCTTCAGCAGCTCGCCGCCGCTCACGGATGCCGTGAACATGTGACGGATGCCCCGCTCGAGTCCGGTGTAGGCGGCGCACGCGGCCGCCGCCTCCGGGGAACACGCGTCGATGCCGACCTTGCCGAGCGCGTCGATCACCGCTCCCGCGGTCAGCAGGTCTTCGACGGCGAACCGCACGGTCTCGTCGGTGCGCGTCTCGCCCGCGGCGACGACGGCGACCATCGCCCGGTCGCCGAGGCTCTCCTGGTAGTCGAGGATCCAGCGGGCGACCGCTGTGCGGTTGCGCAGGGTGGCCGCCAGAACGGGAACGCCGTAGCCGGCCGCCAGAGTCGTGAGCCGGGACCCGTTCAGCGAGGGCACCACCGCTCGCTGGGCCCCGAACGCGCCGACGTTCTGCTCCGTCATGCTCGAGGGCGAAAGCGAGACCCCAGGTGAGCCGCGACGACCGGCGAGGCGGGCATCCAGGAACTCGCCGGCGGCATCCGCTGCCTCCGCCTCGTGCCGCAGCCCGGCGTACGGCTGCACCTCGAGCCCGAGCGCGACGCCCATCTGAACCGTCGTGGTGAACGAGATGGCGTCGATCACGACGATGGCGCCCGCGGTCTGTGCGATGCTGCTCAGCCCCTCGCGGCCCCAGTCGAAACGCACCTCGTAGCGCTGCTGGGTGGGTTCGTCGGGACTAAGGGGCGTCTTCACCCGGCCATGGTAGCGGCGCCGGCCGGAACGATTCGCCCGTCGACGACGGTCACCAGCGCGTCGAGCAGATGGTCGTGCACGAGGTCGTGCGTCACCAGCAGGGTCGCCGTCTCTCGCTCGTGCGTGAGGTGCGCAATGAGCTCCATGATCGCTGCGCCGCGTTCCTGGTCGAGAGCGCTGGTCGGCTCGTCCACGAGGAGCACCTGAGGCTCGTGCACGAGTGCTCTCGCGATCGCGACCCGCTGCCGCTGACCGCCGGAGAGCTGCGCGGGACGCTTCCCTGCGTGGTCGGCGAGCCCGACGGCATCCAGAAGCTCGTCGACCCGAGAGCGCACGAGGCGTCGACGGCGACCGGCACCCCGTCCGCCGAGCTCCGCCATCACCATGAGCTGCTCGCGAGCCGTGAGCGACGGCAGCAGGTTCGACTGCTGGAACACGATGCCGATGCTCTCCCGGCGGAGCGCCGTGGCATCCTCGCGGGACAGCGCCGTGGCATCCACGTCGCCGACGATGACGCGCCCTGAGTCGGGACGGATGAGCGTGGCCGCCACCGCGAGCAGGCTCGACTTGCCGGATCCGGATGGCCCGGTGATGCCAGTGAGCACGCCCGCCTTGGCGTCGAGCGAGACGCGGTCGATCGCGGTGACGCGGGACGCGCCGTCGGGGAAGGTGAGAGTGACGTCGTCGAGGGTGATCATCGGTTGCTCCCGAGCGCGGTGAGAGGGTCGGACTTGGTGACGTTGCGCAACGCGACGGCCGCGCCGAGCAGGCCGAGCACGGCCATGGCGACGGCGGGCGCGAGCGTGGTGAGCGGACTGAGCAGGAACGGCAGCGCGCCTGAAGCGAGCGTTCCGAGGGTGACGACCACGAGCATCCCGACGCCGATGCCGATGACGAGCACGACGAGGGCCTGACCGAGGGCGTCGCGCACCAGAGACCGGGTGGTGGCGCCGAGCGCCTTGAGCACGGCGATGTCGGCGGAGCGCTGCATGGTCCACACCGTGAAGAACGCGCCGACGACGAGCGCGGAGATGCCGAACAGCATCGCGATCATCAGCCCGAGCGAGCCGATCTCCGACTTGAACGCGTCGAGAGCGGCGAGGCTGAGCAGCGGCGGCTGGGCGATCGTGTGCGTGTGGTCGGCGACGGCGTTCCAGTCCGGGTCGCCCGTCACGGCGAGCGCCGTGGCCTCACCGGTGCCGCCCATGGCCTTGCTGAGGTGGGCCCAGGCGTCCGGGGTGAGGGCGACGACGGGCGTATGGCTGTACCAGGCATCGCCGCGGACGGATGCCACGGTGAACGTGCCGCCGAGGATGCTCACCCGGCCGCCGGCCCGCGCCCCGCCCAGGTCCTTCGCGGCGCCCGCGGAGAGGCCGACCTCGTCTGCGGCGCGAGGGGCGAGGTCGGTGACGGTGGAGGAGGCACCGCCCTGCGGCAGCCCGAAGAGCGCGACGGCGGCGGTCTTGCCGTGCGCGGTCGCCTTGCCCTGCGCGATGCCGACGGGGAGCACGTCCTTCACGCCCGGCGCGCTGCGCCACGCCTCGACGGCGCCGGAGTCGATGGATGACTCGCTGAAGCTCGGCTGACCCGAAGACGGATGCTGCAGCACGATGCGGTCGCCGGGCAGGCCGAGCACCGCCGACACGTTCTGGGCGGCGAGCCCGCCGGTGAGGCCCGCCAGAAACCCGACGAGCAGGGTGATGAGCGCGACGACGGATCCGATGAGCACGAACCGGCCGCGCGCGAAACGCAGGTCGCGCCAGGCGACGAACACGATGGAGTCCTTTCCGCGGCGCGCATCCAGCGGGCCACGTCATCCAGCCTCGCGAGAAGCCGCCGCCGTGCCATCGCCAACCAGTCCGGTGTTCCGCTCCAACTTTCGATGGATGACCGGGCCTTCCGCGGATTTGTACTCTGGACGTCACATGGTGCACCGCGATCTCACCCGCGTCTTCCTCGTGCTGCGAATCGGGCTGCACGTGCTGTTCGTCGCGCTGCTCGCGCTGGTCGTGGTGCGCGTCGTGCTGCTCGGCGCTCCCCTCGTCTGGCCCGGACTCGTGCTCGCTGTGCTCCTCGGCCTCGTCTACCTGGCCGGCATCTGGGTCATCCACGTGCCGGCCGAGCGGAGGCGACTGGCCAGCGTGCTGTGGCTGGCGGCGCTGTCGGCGATCTGGATCGGGCTCCTCTTCCTCGTGCCGGAGGCCGCCTATCTCGTCTTCCCGCTCTTCTTCCTCTACCTCCACCTGCTGCCCATGCCGTACGGGCCCGTCGCGGTGCTGGTCGCCACGGCGGTGTCCATCGTCGCCCTCGGGCTGCACGGCGGATTCTCGGTCGGCGGCGTCGTCGGTCCGCTCCTCGGCGCCGGCGTCGCTCTGCTCATCGGCCTCGGCTACCAGGAGCTGGCCCGCGACGCGGCCGAGCGAGAGGCTCTCCTCACTGAGCTGCTCGCCACTCAGGACCGACTCGCCGCCTCCGAGCGCGAGCAGGGGATGCTCGAGGAACGGGCGCGCCTCGCCCGCGAGATCCACGACACGGTGGCGCAGTCGCTGTCGAGCATCCAGATGCTGCTGCATGCGGCGGAGCGAGCGGATGCCGACCGCCCGGGGGCCGAGCACCTGCGGCTTGCGCGCGAGACCGCTGCGGCGAGCCTCGCGGACACGCGCCGATTCATCCGGGAGCTTGCGCCTCCCGCGCTCGATGAGGGGCTGCACAGCGCGCTGGTCCGGCTGGCGGAGCGCGAGTGGACCACCGACGGGCTTCGCGTGCAGGTGGACGTCGCTGAACCGCTCGAGCTGCCCATGCACGTGCAGACGGCGTTCCTGCGCATCGCCCAGAGCACGCTCGCCAACGTCGTGAAGCACGCCTCGGCGACGCACGCGACGATCGCGCTTGAGACCGGAGCGAACGAGGCGCGGCTCACCGTGACGGATGACGGGGTCGGCTTCGACCCGACCACGCTCAGCACACGGGCGGGAGCATCCGACTCGTTCGGCCTGCGCGCCATCGCGGAACGCGTTGAGCAGCTGGGTGGCGAGCTCGAGGTCACGAGCGCGGCCGGCGCGGGCACGACCGTGCGCGTGGTCGTGAAGGGGCTCGGGACGGAGTGAGAACGTGATCCGCATCGTCATCGCCGACGATCACCCCGTGGTCAGGGCAGGCATCCGCGCGCTCCTCGACGGCGAGGACGACCTCAGCGTCGTCGGCGAGGCCGAGACGCCAGAGCAGGCGGTCGAGCTGGCGCGAACGCTCGACCCCGAACTCGTGCTCATGGACCTGCAGTTCGGCCAGACCACGAGAGGGGCCGACGCGACCCGGAGCATCCGCGCCCTCGAGGCGCCGCCGTACGTGCTCGTGCTGACGAACTATGACACCGACGGCGACATCCTGAGCGCCGTTGAGGCCGGCGCGAGCGGGTACCTGCTCAAGGATGCCCCGCCGAGCGAGCTCATCGCCGCCGTGCGCGCCGCGGCATCCGGCGAGAGCGCCCTCGCACCCGCCATCGCCGGACGCCTGATGGAGCGGATGCGCGCCCCGCACGTCAGCCTCTCGTCCCGTGAGATCGAGGTGCTGCGCCTCGTCGCGGACGGCGCCTCGAACAGCGAGATCGCGGCGGCGCTGCACATCACGGATGCCACGGTGAAGTCGCACCTGGTGCACGTCTTCTCGAAGCTGGGCGTGGCATCCCGCACTGCCGCCGTGTCGGCCGCGCGCAACCTCGGGGTGCTGCGCTGAGGTAGCGCCGCGTTTAGCGCTACCCGTGATCGGGTAAGGAGCACGCCGGGCGCGGCGCTAGTCCGCGGGACGCACGAGGGTGAGTCGCTGCGTCGGCCGCGTCATCGCGACGTAGAGAGCGGATGCCCCGCGCGGCGACTCCGCGACCAGCTCGTCGGGATCCGCGATCACCACGGCGTCGAACTCGAGGCCCTTCGCGTCCTGCGCGGTGAGCACGACGATCGGCTTCACCAGGCCGGATGCTCCGCGACCGGCATCCGATCCGTAGCGGCGAGCGACAGCATCCGCCACCTCGTCGGCGAGCGCGACCGGCACGATGACGGCCAGCGACCCCGTGTCGTCGATGCCGCGATCGTGCGCGACGGCCTCGACCGTCGCATCCACGACTCCTCGACCCCGTTCAGGTCGTCTACCCGGTTCAAGTCGCGAAGTCTGCCCTTTAGACGGCTCCACAAGGGCAGACTTCGCGACCTGAACGCCGGGGGCGGTCACCTCGCGCACCGGCCAGTCGCCCTCGCGCACTGCCCGCGCGGGCGTGATCGGCAGCCCCTGCGAGCGGGCGAACGCCTCCGCCTGCCGTGCGATCTGGGCGGGCGTGCGGTAGTTGACCGTGAGCTCCTCGAGACGCCAGTGGTTCTTGAAGAGCGGGCCGACGGCATCCGCCCAGCTGCGTCCGCCGCTCGCGGAGGACGACTGGGCGATGTCGCCGACGATCGTGAACGACTTCATCGGGCAGCGCCGCACCAGCAGCCGCCACTGCATCGGGCTGAGCTCCTGCGCCTCGTCGACGACGACGTGGCCGTACGCCCAGGTGCGATCGGATGCCGCCCGCTCCGCCGTCGTGAGCCCGTCGCCCTGGGCCGCGGCCTGATCGACCAGCTGCTCGGCCGTGACGAACGACTCGGCGCCGGCATCCGCGATCGCTGCGCGAGCGACGCGCAGGTCGCGCTTGCGCTGCTCCTTCGCGGCCTGCCGGTGCGCCTGATCGCGTGCGTCGGCGACCTCGCCGAGCACCTCGGCCGCCTCGTCGAGCAGCGGGATGTCGCTGATCGTGAACGGGGCATCCCTCGGCCGCCGCAGCAGCGTCCGCTTCTCCGTGCTCCACCTGGGCGTCAGCTCCGCCAGCCACTGAGGCCGCGCGTACAGGTCCGCGAGGAGCTTCTGCGGCGTCAGTGGCAACCACGCCGTGTTCAGCAGCACGCGCACGTCGTAGCTCGTGCGCACGTCCTCGCGCAGCACGGCGAGGTCCTCCTCGTCGAGCGTCTGCCCCTTCTTGCGCAGCTGCTCGGCGAGCCGGGCGGTCAGCGCCGTAAGCGCGTGCTTGACGAAGGTGATGCGGGCCACGTTGTGTGGCTTGCCGGTCCGCTGGGCGCGGCGCAGGGCATCCGCGATCAGCGCCGGCTCGACCACGAGCCGCTCGTTGTCGATCTCGACGACGGATGCCTCGCTTGGCACCCGCTGCCGCGACTCGACGGCCCTGTGGATGAGATTCACCAGCTGCTTGGAGCCCTTGAGCTGGGCGGTGGCGGGCGGGTCATCCGTGTCGGCGGAGACCCCGGGGAACAGCTCCCGAGGCTCTGCATGACCACGCCGGTCTCGCCGAGCGACGGGAGCACCTCCTCGATGTAGGTGAGGAACGCGTGCGTCGGCCCTACGACGAGCACACCGGACCCCTCGAGCTTCTGCCGGTGCGCGTACAGCAGGTAGGCGGCGCGGTGCAGCGCCACGGCGGTCTTCCCGGTACCTGGACCGCCCTGCACCACCAGCGCGTCGCGCAGCTCGGAGCGGATGATGCGGTCCTGCTCGGCCTGGATCGTCGCGACGATGTCGTTCATGCGTCCGGTGCGCTGCGACATCAGGGCTGCCATGAGGGCGGCGTCGCCCTCGACGTGGTCCGGTCGCGTTCCGGCCTGCTCGAGCAGCCGGGAGTCGAACACCTCGTCGTCCACCCGCAGCACATTGCGGTCGCGCATGGTCAGCCGGCGCCGGGCGGCGACACCGAGCGGATTCGCCGCCGTCGCCTGGTAGAACGCGCTGGCCTGCGGGGCACGCCAGTCCAGCAGAACGGTGTGCTCGTCATCGTCGCGCAGGCCGGTGCGCCCGACGTAGCGGAGGAGCGGGTCGCGTAGCGGGTCGTCGGTGCCCGCGTCGTCGCTGCCCGGGCCGGTGCCCGCGTCGTCGGTGCTCGGGCCGGTGCCCGGGTCGTCGCTGCTCGGCTTGTCGCTGCTCGGCTCGCGAGACTGCATGGCCGCCCCGAGAAGGTGGGTGTTCCCCGATGTCTCGGGGTCGGCGTGCTGTCTCGCGGTGGCCGCGCCATTTGAGCTCGCCGCGGCATCATCCAGCTGCAGCCTGCCGAACACGAGGCGGGGCTCCACCTCGCGCAGCTGCAGGATGCGGTCCTCGTAGAGCCGCGCGTAGGCATCCCGTTCGCCGCGCGCCTGGTGCGTGCCGCCCGCGCTCTGCCTGCGGACGGCGGCCAGACGCTGCACGGTGTCCTCGCGGAGTGCGTCGAGCCGGGCGTAGAGGTCGGCGACGACGCGGCGTTCCCGAACGAGTTCCGATTCGTGCACGCGTCCCCCCGGTTCGCAGTCAGGCCGTCTAGTTTAGGGCGCTGTGCCCGAGCCCGCTGGTTGCGGCCGCCCGTCGCGGGGTCGAGGGGCCGGCGGCCAGCTCCGGTCGCAGCTACGCCAACATGACATCCGATCGAAAGCATGCCAATCGGTCATGTTCTCGGCAGGAGAGCGCACTATGTCCTGTCGACGTCTCCACTGACAACCGGATGGCCGGGGCGACCTGATACGCTTGTGGCTCTTGCGTTCCCGTTGCCGGGATACGCCTGCGTCGTCAGAGCGCATCAGCTCGCGAGACGGCCCGTGCAGTTCGCACGCCGGTACCCTCGCTTTTCGATTCCTTCTCACGGCGAACGGATGCGCCAGCCGGCGTCTTCGCCACAACCTCGTCGTGCGCGCCACGACGCCTGCCCGAAAGGCACCCCCATGACTTCCTTCTCCGACCTCGGCGTGCCCGCGCCCCTCGTCGCCGCGCTCGAGCGCGACGGCAAGGTCGAGGCATTCCCGATCCAGGCGGACACGCTTCCCGACACCCTCGCCGGACGCGACGTGCTCGGCCGAGGCAAGACCGGCTCAGGCAAGACGATCGCCTTCGCCCTGCCCATCGCCGCACGCCTCGGCACGACGCTCGCCGGCGGCAAGCGCAGGGCCGGGCATCCGCTCGCTCTCGTGCTCGCTCCCACACGTGAGCTGGCCACGCAGATCGCCACCGCGCTCGAGCCGCTCGCCGCGGCCTACCGCCTGACCACGACGACCGTGTTCGGCGGTGTCAGCCAGAAACGCCAGGTGGATGCGCTGCGTGCCGGCGTTGACATCCTCGTCGCCTGCCCCGGTCGCCTCGAAGACCTGATGAATCAGGGATTCGTCTCGCTCGACGCGGTGGAGATCACCGTGCTCGACGAGGCGGACCACATGGCCGACCTCGGGTTCCTGCCCGTGGTGACGCGCATTCTCGACAAGACGCCGGCATCCGGTCAGCGCCTGCTGTTCTCGGCCACGCTCGACAACGGCGTGGACAAGCTCGTGAAGCGGTTCCTGCACTCCCCCGTGCTGCACTCCGTCGACGACGAGACCAGCCATGTCGACCGCATGACGCACCACGTGTTCGAGGTGGAGTCCCTCGACGCGAAGAACGACCTCGTGCACGCGCTGGCGTCGGGCAAGGGCCGCAGCATCCTGTTCATGCGCACGAAGCACCACGCCAAGCGGCTGGCCAAGAAGCTGACCGAGTCGGGCATCCCCGCCGTCGACCTGCACGGGAACCTGTCGCAGCCGCAGCGCGACCGCAACCTGGCCGCGTTCGGCGACGGCAGCGTGCGCGTCATGGTGGCGACGGATGTCGCGGCCCGCGGCGTGCACGTCGACGACGTCGAGCTCGTGGTGCACGTGGATCCGCCGGCGGAGCACAAGGCGTACCTGCACCGCTCCGGGCGTACGGCCCGGGCCGGCGCGACCGGCGACGTGGTCACCATCGCGCTGCCGACGCAGAAGGACGACCTGCGGGTCGTGCTGCGCAAGGCCGCCATCGCGGCCACGCCGCTGCCCGTGACGGCGACGTCGCCCGAGGTGGCGCGGCTCGTGGGCGAGGTGGCGCCGTACGTGAAGCCTGCACCGAAGGCCGCGCAGCAGCGCTCGGGCGGCAGCCGCACGGTCGCCGAGGCGCTCGACGCTTCGCGCGGCGGCCGTCGTCGCGGTCGTGGGTCCAGCGGAGCGGATGCCCGCACACAGCAGGCATCCGGCCGCGGCGGCCAGTCGGCGCGTGGCGGCCAGGCCGGGGCCGGTCGCGGGGCGCAGCCCACGCGCGGCCAGCAGGCGAGCGGCCAGTCGGCGCGCGGCGGCCAGTCGTCGAGCCGCGGCGCCCAGCAGTCGGCCGGGCAGCCCTCGCGTCGCGGCGGTGCCGCACCCGCTCGTACCGGCTACCGCGTCGGCGACGTGGTGCGCCCCAATGGCGGAACCGGTCGCGGCCGCGGGCACCGCCGCGCCCAGGGCTGACGCGCCCACCGCCCTCGTTCATAACTCAGGACGATCAAGCAGCGCTGTCCGGACAGTCTGCATGTTGTCGCCAGTGCTGCGGATGACCACTAGCTCTTCTCCTGAGTTATGAACCGGGGGAGGCGGTGCTCGGCGAGTTCGACGAGAGCGGGTCAGTTCGCCCATCCGTGTCGGCGGCCAGCGCGCCGCGCGAGGTGTTCCACCAGCCGAGTGGCGCCGCAACACCCGCCGCGAGCGCGTATGGCAGGAGCATCAACGCGGCGACGGGATTTCCCCAGAGAACGAGGCCGGCCACATCCATCGTGAACAGCCCGACGGCTATGCCGTAGGCGCTGAACACCGCAAGGTGGACGCGGTCTCTCCGCTCACCGCTGAGCGCACGTCCGATGCGGGACGCCAGCGGAGCTCCGACGAGGGCAGCGGCGATGCTCACGGGCAGACCGACAAAACCGCCAAGGAGCATCATGACGAACGCGGTCGCCGGGCTGGCAATGAGCCCGATCACCAGTGTGATCGCCGCGCCCATCGGCTGGAACCACAACACGGCGAAGAAGACCCCTGTGGTGAACTCCCGGCTCGTGAACGCTCGCGGATGCTCGGCCGTGCGCGGCATGGCCCTGTCGTACTCGACCTTGAGCCGCGTCACGATCGGCCTGCGTCTCGCTTTCGAGCGGCCTGCAACGAAATCAGTCGACCGAGCGCAACAGCGATTCCGGCTGCGCACACGAACGGGACGTAGCTAAACGGTGAGCCGAGCCCTGGCAACACCAAATCCGCCGTGGCGTGCAAGACGCCGTTCAAAACGATAAAAGCCGATATTCCGACGAACATGCCGTATGTTGCGAAGGCCGCAAGGTGAATCCAGTCGGCACGTATTCGACGAAGGGCCGTGCCCAGCAAGTATGCGACGGGCGAGCCGACGATTAGTGCGCTAAAGCTGGTCGGCAGTCCGTAGATGCCTCCGAACAGCACCCCGTACAGCCCGTCGTCCAGCGAACTGCTCCAGATTGCCGATGCCGGCGGTGTGATGGGCAGGTTGAAAGGAATTCGTGCCGCCATCACGAACGCAATGATCATTCCCATCGGCTGAAACACGAGGAATGCCGTGAGCGCGCCGCGCACGAACTCTCCGAGTGTGAATGCCTTCGGGAGGTCCGCCCTCCGCGGCGACGACGCGCCGTAGCGCACCGCCATCGCGTTCACAGTCCCGCCTCCGCGACGAGGTCGAGTATCGACCGCAGCGGGGCGCGCAGGAACGGCATCCGGATCGCCGGAAGGGCGACACGAAGCAGGCGCAGGCCCTGTTCGAGCAGCCGCTCGGTACGCCGCTGGCCGGCCGAGCGGTCATACGACCAGTACAGGCTCAGCAACAGATAGCTCAGCCAGAGGGCCGCGGGCATCCGCTCTTCGAACTCGCCCGGCAGCCGGTTCTTCGCGCCGGTGATCGCCTCGCGGAACAACCCAACGGTGATCTGCCTGGCGGGCAGCGAATCCGCCGACAGCGGGTTGAGCGGCGACTTCGGCGAGATCATCGCGCTGAGGAATCCGGGCGCGAACTTGTGGAAGGGCGCCAGTTGCGCAAGGCCCTGCCGGTACACGATCCCCAGCCGTTCCACGAGGTCGGTCGATGTCGCCAACAGCGGCTCGACGGATGCCCGATGCGCCTCCTGCACCTCCACGTACAGCTCCTGCACGAGGTGATTCTTGGTCGGGAAGTAGTAGTACGCGTTGCCCAGTGAGACGCTGGCCTCGTCCGCCACCTGCCGCATCGTCGTGGCATCGAACCCGTTCTCGCGGAACGAGCGCAGCGCCGTCTGACGGATGCTCGCCCTCGTGCGCTCCGACTTCGGCGACTTGCGTCCGTTCACGTCCGAGTTCGGCTTATCCGCCCCAGCCGTATCCTCGTTTTTGAACACGTTCAAAACTTAGCTCGCAGGGAAGCCCAGCGCAAGAGCCGTCCGTCAACCGATCGAAAATGCACGAAATGGGCCGAGACCCGCGCTTTCGCGTCGAAGTCTCGGCCCGTCCTTGATGATTCAGTGGCGAGCGCCGGGCGTCACCCCTGCGCGAGTTCGGCCACCGGCTGCCACTCCTCCCACGTCGCGATCCGGGCAGCGTAGTCGGCCTTCGCCAGCGCGAGCGGGCCGGACCCGAAGAAGACGCGCAGCGGCGGCTCCTGGGCGTCGACGACCTTGAGGATGGCCGCCGCCGATGCCTCCGCATCGCCCGGCGTCGAGTTGCGCTGCTTGCGGCTTTCGGCCACGGCTCTATGCACGTCGGCGTAGTCCGGCGACTCTGCCGAGTGCTTCGACGACGATCCGGCCCAGTCGGTGGCGAACGCAGCGGGCTCGACGAGCGTGACGTGGATGCCGAAGGATGCCACCTCCTGCGCGAGCGCCTGACTGAAGCCTTCGAGCGCCCACTTCGAGGCGTTGTAGATGCCGACGAGCGGGAACGCCGTGATCCCGCCGATCGAAGAGACCTGGATGATGTGCCCGCTCCCCTGCGCACGCAGGAACGGCAGCGCGGCCTGCGTCACCCAGAGGGCGCCGAAGACGTTCGTCTCCAACTGGGCACGCGCCTCGTCTTCCGTCACCTCTTC
Source organism: Humibacter sp. (assembly GCF_051954055.1). NCBI lineage: Bacteria > Bacillati > Actinomycetota > Actinomycetes > Micrococcales > Microbacteriaceae > Humibacter > Humibacter sp. The sequence goes on from NZ_JBQCIE010000142.1 coordinate 29,334, forward strand.
GATGAACCCGAAGTGTCCGTACCCCGCGTTGTTGACGACCACATCGAGCCGTCCGAACCGCTCGTGCGCGGCGCGCACGGCCGCGAAGTCCGCCTCCCGGTCCGTGACGTCGAGCTGCACGGTGAACAGTCGATCGCCGTACTTCTCGACGAGATCGTCGAGGGATGCCACGTCACGCGCCGTCGCCGCGACCCGGTCGCCGCGCTCGAGCGCTGCTTCCGCCCACGCGCGCCCGAAGCCCCGCGAGGTGCCCGTGATGAACCAGACCTTGCCGTTGTTCTCTTCAGCCATGGGGACAACGGTAGGGCCGGCGCCACAGCCCCGCGGCGCCGGCAACGTCGTGTTACCGACCGGACCGGT
>NZ_JBQCIE010000143.1:0-19920 GCF_051954055.1 Humibacter sp.
CCGCAATTGTACGGGGCCCCCGGTAGCGGAAACCGGGACCGGCCGGGCAGTCGCGGGGCCGGCACCCGCGGGGGGGGGGCAGGCCGCCCCGAATGGAGAATTTTGAGAGATAACTTTTTTGGTTGTCCACAACACCCCACCCCACAAGGTCTCGCGCCTCAACCGCCCATCCGGGCGGCCGGCGCGCGCCACGCGCGGCCCGCCCCCGCGACTGCCCGGCCGGTCCCGGTTTCCGCTACCGGGGGCCCCGTACAATTGCGGGCATGCTTCCCGTCCACCCCTGCGCTGCCGCATGCAGTTGAGCAGCGGCACCGCCGGGTGGCATGGCGGCAGCAGTCGGCCCAGGCGAACCCGAAGTCGCGTGCTGAGGCTCGGCAGAGGCGCTCTGCTCGCGGCGGTCGCAGCCCTGGTGGCGACCGGTGGGATGCTCGCCCCGGCATCCGCGCACGCGCACGAGCCGCCGCACACGCGGTCGGCACGCGCTGCAAGCGGCGAGATCCCAACCGTGTCTCTCTACGCCGGCAACGCAGGAACCGAGTCGCCAGGGCAGTCCGTCACGATCACGATCGGCATCGACAACGCCTCGTCCGATGTCATCGGACCGGGCACCGCGACCATCTCCATCACGGAGAAGCCGCTCGGGTCTCGTCAGGGTTTGGATGCGTGGCTCAAGCCGGACTCCGACCACGACGCCACGACCAGGGTGATCCAGACGGTACCCACCCAGGCGGTCACGGCCGGCACGAGCCAGCGCGTGGCCACGGTCACGATCCCGGAGCAGGCGGTCGGCCTCAGCGGCGACACCGCCGTGTACGGCATTACGGCTACCGTCGCGGCAGGCTCGGGGACGGTCGGAACCGGATACTCGACCCTCACCTACGAGGGCACCGGCGTGCAGCACCAGGTCGGCCTCGCCGTCGCCATGCCCATCACGGTGCCGCCGACCTCGACCGGGCTCATCGCCGCCGATGATCTCGCCACCTACACCGCCCCCGACGGGCTGCTCACTCGGCAGCTCGAGCTCGCTCGCGATCATCCGTCGATCGCCATCGGCATCGACCCGATGATCATCGCGTCGATCCGTGTGCTGGGCACCTCGGCGCCGCAGAGTGCGCAGAACTGGCTCAACGAGCTCGATACTTCGCTGACCAACGACTCCTTCCCGCTTCAATACGGCGATGCGGATGTCTCGACGCAGCTGCAGTCTGGAATCACGTCGCTGCTCACCCCGACCTCGTTCGGCTACGCGATGTCTCCGAGCAACTTCCCCGGCCAGCTCTCCGTCGGCGAGACGCCGCAGCCGACACCGACGCCCACGTCCAACAACCCGTTCGTGACGCCGACTCCCACGTCAACCGGGCAGCAGCCGAACGTGCCCACCACGGCCGAGCTGCTCTCCTGGCCGTACACCTTCAGCGGCATCGCCTGGCCGGCGGACGACAGCCTTCGCGCCGGCGACGTGGATGCCCTGGCGAACGACGGCTACAAGTCCACGATCGTCTCCGGATCCAACACGAACCAGTCCTCGCTGTCCGTCACGCCGAACGCGCCGCTGCCCGTGAAGGGCGGAACGGCACTCGTCACCGATCAGGGCGTCAGCACCGCGCTGCGCAACGTGGTGTCTGCCGTTGGCACGGATCAGGAGAACGCCGCACTGGCATCCGTCACCGCCCAGCTCGCCGAGATCAGCAAGCAGGGTTCCAACGGCACGATCATCCTGGCCGGACTCGACCGCGACTGGCCGGCGAACGAGGGCGAGGCGAGTCGGGCTCTGACCGCGGTCTTCACGCTGCCTTGGGTGACGGCGTCGTCGCTGCGCGACGCGCTCACCGCGCCGGTCTCAGAGGGCCTGAAGCTCAACGACGCCGCTCAGGACCCGGCCAGAACGGCCGCCGTGAACCAGCTGACGAGCTCCGCAGGCAACATGGATGCCTTCTCCACCGTTCTCGCTGATCCAACGACCCTCACCGGACAGACCCGCAACGAGCTGCTGTCGCTGCTGTCGGTCGGATGGCGTCAGCCCGACAACAACTGGCCGGGCGCGGTGGGCGGCTTCGTCAAACAGGCGAGTGACACGGTCAACTCGGTCAAGATCGACCCCACCGGAAAGATCACCGTCGCAAGCGCGCAGAGCCTCATCCCGGTCACGGTGACCAACGGTCTCGTCCTTCCAAACGGCGTGAAACCCGCGGTCAACATCGTGCTGCGTGCGACGCCGTCCAACAACCGGCTCGAGGTCGACTCGGACACCGCGAAGACCATCCCGACGGATGCCAGCGCCAAGGTGCTCGTGCCGGTGAAGGCCAAGCTCGGCAACGGCAGCGTCAAGCTCGGCCTGCAGCTGTACAGCCCGACCGGCCTGCCGATCGGAGCACCGCAGACGGCGGCGATCGACGTGCACGCGGACTGGGAGGGCCTCGGCGCGCTCATCCTCGGCATCGCGGTCGTGTTGTTCTTCGGCTTCGGCCTGACGCGAAGCATCGTGCGCCGCGTGACCGAGCGGCGCAAGGCACGGGCAGGCGCGGATGCCGCGCCGGCCGTTGACGACGGGAATCCGCATGGCTAGCGTAGGCCGCGCGAGCGCGATGCTCGCTTCGGGCACGATGGTCTCCCGCGTGCTCGGATTCGTGCGCTCCTGGGTGCTGATCCAGGCGATCGGGGTGCTCGCGATCGGTGCGAACGCGTACGGCACGGCCACGCAGGTGCCGAACAGCATCTACGCGATCATCGCCCAGGGCATCCTCAGTGCCGTCCTGGTGCCGCAGATCGTACGGGCATCCGTTCACGCCGACGGCGGCAAGGGCTACATCAACAAGCTCGTCACCCTCGGCATCCTGATCTTCGCCGCCGTGGCCCTCGTCGCCACGCTGCTCGCGCCGTTCCTGGCGCAGGTGTTCGGTGCCCGGGGCGCATACGCCGGGCTGGTGACGGCGTTCGCCTACTGGTCCCTGCCGCAGATCTTCTTCCTCGGTCTCTACACGTTGCTCGGCGAGGTTCTCAACGCCCGCAAGTCGTTCGGACCGTTCACGTGGGCCCCCGTGTTCAACAACGTGGTCAGCATCGCCACGCTGATCGTGTTCATCCTCATGTTCGGCGCCGAGGCGCACCATCCGCGGCATCACACAGCGGACTGGACCTCCGGCATGATCGCCGTTCTCGGTGGAGGCGCGACCCTCGGCATCGCCGTGCAGGCGCTCGTGCTCTTCTTCTTCTGGCGACGGGTGGGACTGAAGTTCCGGTTCGACTTCAGGTGGCGCGGCGTCGAGCTCGGAACCGCCGGTCGCGCCGCGGGCTGGACCCTGGCGATGCTCGTCCTCACCCAGCTGGCGGGCGTGATCGAGACGAACGTCGCCAACACGGTCGGCACTACGAGTCACTACGCGTCGGTGGCTGCGATGACGCAGTCCTGGCTGATCTTCATGCTGCCGCACTCGATCATCGCGGTCTCGATCGTGACCGCGTTCTACACCAGGATGGCCGAGCACGCTCGCGAGGGGAACGACACCTCGTTCCGCACCGACTTCTCCACCGCGACTCGGTCGATTGCCGCTCTGATCAGCTTTTTCTCTGTTGCCATCATCGTCGCGGCCTATCCGATCTCCCGCGTCTTCACGGGTGATTACGCGGCGATGGGCAACGTGCTCATCGGCTACGCGGCCGGCCTTGTGCCGTTCTGCATCATGTTCGTCATCCAGCGCGCGTTCTACTCGCTCGGTGACACGCGCACACCGTTCCTCTTCACGCTCGCCCAGGTGGTGATCGTGATCGCCGGCGTTCTGCTCTGCCTGCTCGTGGCGCCGCAGGTCCGCGCGATGTCCATCGCGTTCGCCGTCTCGCTCGCCGGCACGGTCCAGGCGATCATCGCGGCCGTGCTTCTGCGCAGGCGGATGCGAGGGGTCGACGGGCGGCGTATCCTGCGTGGCCTGTGGCGATTCCTGCTCTCTGCCGTGGTCGCGGGTGTCATCGGCGCGCTCGTGCTCGCCCTCCTCGGCGCCTACACCCGCGGGTTCGCCGTTGCGGGGATCATCCCCGCCGTGCTGTCGATCGCGGCCGTCGGTGTCGTCATGCTCGCCGTCTATTCCGGGATGCTCCACCTTCTTCGTGCGGAGGAGTTCACGAATGCATGGAACCTTCTGCGGCGCCGCCTGCCGGGGCGCTCGCTCGGCTGACCGCGTCGGCCGGCGCCCACTCCGCTGGCTGGAATACCGGCCGCCTACACTGTGTTGCACAGCACAGCAAGACGAGGAGCACACGTGCGGCAGATCATCATCATCGGTTCCGGCCCAGCCGGTTACACCGCGGCCATCTATGCGGCACGTGCCAACCTCGAGCCGCTCGTGATCGCCAGTTCCGTCGAGGCCGGTGGCGAGCTGATGAACACCACCGAGGTGGAGAACTTCCCCGGGTTCCCCGACGGCATCATGGGCCCCGACCTGATGGCGAAGCTGCAGGTTCAGGCCGAGAAGTTCGGCGCCGAAGTGCTCTACGACGACGTCGTCTCGCTGGAACTCGACGGCGAGGTGAAGAAGGTGCGGCTCGGCAGCGGCGAGACGCACGAGGCCCGGTCGGTCATCTTCGCGACCGGTTCGGCCTACCGCAAGCTCGGGCTCGCCGAGGAGGAGCACCTGTCCGGCCATGGCCTTTCCTGGTGCGCCACGTGCGACGGGTTCTTCTTCCGCGAGAAGACTATCGCGGTGGTCGGCGGTGGCGACTCCGCCATCGAAGAGGCCACGTTCCTGACCCGGTTCGCGTCGAAGGTGTACGTGATCCACCGTCGCGACCAGTTGCGGGCATCCAAGATCATGCAGAACCGCGCGTTCGAGAACGACAAGATCGAGTTCGTCTGGAACAGCGAGGTCGTGTCGATCAACGGCGAGAGCGCCGTCACGGGCGTGACCCTGCGCGACACCGTCACAGGGGAGGAGCGCGATCTCGCCCTCGACGGGCTGTTCGTCGCCATCGGAAACGACCCGCGCACGCACCTGGTGCACGGTCAGCTCGACCTCACCCCCGCCGGCACCATCGCCGTCGACGGTCGCAGCTCGAAGACGAACCTGCCCGGCGTTTTCGCCGCGGGCGACGTGATCGACCCGACCTACCGTCAGGCCGTCACCGCCGCGGGCAGCGGAACCGTCGCCGCCCTCGACGCCGAGCACTACCTGGCGGCACTCGACCAGACCGAACGCGAGGCGCTCAGCCTCGCGAACTGACGTAAGGCCGTCCAGCCGAACACAAGAACTCCACCGCTCCGCGCGGCGGAAACGAACCGATAGAAGGAGAACAATGTCCAGCGCCAAGTCCGTCACGGATGCCACGTTCCAGCAGGACGTGCTCGATTCCGACAAGACCGTGCTCGTCGACTTCTGGGCCGAGTGGTGCGGACCATGTCGTGCGGTCGCGCCGATCCTCGACCAGATCGCGGCGGAGCACGGCGACAAGCTCGAGATCGTCAAGCTCAACGTCGACGAGAACCCTCAGACCGCTTTCAAGTACCAGATCACTTCGATTCCGGCACTGAAGGTGTACCAGGGCGGCGAGGTCGTGAAGACCGTCATCGGCGCCAAGCCGAAGCCTGCCCTCGAAGCCGACCTGGCCGCCTACATCAAGTAGGTCGGTCGGAGCATCTCAACGCCCGCCCGGCACTCGCCGGGCGGGCGTTCTGCATTTGCCCACGCCTCGGCCCGAAGACGACCTCCATCGGGCATCCCATAACATGGAACCCACGCTCAGAACGGAATGACACGTGATTCACAACGGCGGCTCGCACTCTGCGGGCAACAATCTCGACCCCTGGTTCTCGTCGTACGCACAGCGCACGGCCGGTCTCGCCGCCAGTGAGGTTCGAGCTCTGTTCGCCGTCGCTTCAAGGCCCGAAGTGGTCTCGCTTGCCGGTGGGATGCCGTACGTCTCCGCTCTTCCGGAAGACCTCGTTGTGGGCGCAATGGAACGGGTCATGCGCGAGCAGGGTCCGGTGGCGCTCCAGTACGGGTCCGGCCAGGGCGTGCCCCTCCTTCGCGAGCAGATCACCGAGGTCATGGCGCTCGAGGGCATCAGCGCGAGCGCGGACGACGTGATCGTCACGACCGGCTCCCAGCACGGCCTCGAACTGTTCGCCAAGCTCTTCCTCGACCCCGGCGACCTGGTGCTCGCCGAAGGCCCGAGCTACGTCACCGCACTCGTGATCTTCAAGTCCTATCAGGCGGAGGTCGATCACGTTCCCTCCGACGAGCACGGACTGATCCCGGATGCCCTGCGCCAGCACATCGCGAACGCTCGCGCCGTCGGCCGCCGCATCAAGTTCCTGTACACGATCCCCACCTTCCACAACCCCGCCGGCGTGACGCTCACCTGGGAGCGGCGACTGGAGATCCTCGAGATCTGCCGGGAGAACGGCATCCTGGTGCTGGAGGACAACCCCTACGGCCTGCTCTACTTCGACCAGAAGCCGCCGGCCGCGATGCGCTCGATCGACGAGGACGGCGTCGTCTATCTCGGCACGTTCTCCAAGACGCTGGCCCCTGGCTTCCGGGTCGGCTGGGCGCTCGCGCCGCACGCGATCCGGGAGAAGCTCATTCTCGCCAACGAGGCCGCCGTGCTCAGCCCCAGCTCGTTCACGCAGCTCGTCATCTCGCAGTACCTCAGCGAGGCGGATTGGCGGGGCCAGATCGACACTTTCCGCGGCGTCTACCGGGAGCGCAAGCAGGCGATGATCTCCGCCCTCGAAGAGCATCTGCCCGAGCTCGGCTGGACGAATCCGAACGGCGGCTTCTACGTCTGGCTCACGCTTCCTGAATCGCTGGACTCGAAGGCCATGCTGCCTCGCGCGGTCACCGAACTCGTCGCCTACACGCCGGGCACGGCGTTCTACGCAGACGGAGATGGCGCCCGGAACATCCGCCTGTCGTTCTGCTACCCGACTCCGGAGGCCATCCGGGTCGGCATTCGCAGGCTGGCGAACGTGATCAACGGCGAGCTCGACCTGCTCGACACCTTCGCGGGAACAGGATCGCTGCGCGTCCAGCGCGCGGCCGCCGACACGTTCCCGCCCTCCGACCTCCGCTAGCCGAACCGCCTGAAGGGTCACCCATGACCGACTTCGAACGATTGAACGTGCTCGTCCTCGCGGGCGGACTCTCCCACGAACGCGACGTCTCCCTGCGCTCGGGGCGCCGGGTCTCCGACGGTCTCTCCGCCCACGGCCATCGCGTCACCTTGCGTGAGCCCGACGGCGAACTGCTCTCGGCGATCCGCACACTCGAGCCGGACGTCGTCTGGCCGGCCCTGCATGGCGCCAGCGGCGAGAACGGGGCGCTTCGGGCGCTGCTCGCCACCGCGGGCGTCCCGTTCGTGGGCGCGGATGCCGAAGCGGCCCGCCTTGCGTGGCTCAAGCCGGTAGCCAAGACACTGGTGGCGCGAGCCGGGGTTCAGACGCCGGCATCCGTCACACTACCGACCGAGACGTTCCGCGAACTCGGCGCCGTGAGCGTCCTCTCGGCGCTGGGCGATGCGCTCTCCGCGCCACTCGTGGTCAAGCCCGCCGAAGGCGGATCCGCCCAGGGCGTCACCTATGTGGATGACACGGCCGATCTACCGCGCGCGCTCGTGAACGCCTACACCTATAACGATGTCGCGCTCATCGAGCGCCGTGTCGTCGGTATCGAGGTGGCGGTGACCGTGCTCGACACGGGGGCCGGTCCGGTCGCCCTTCCGGCGGTGGAGATCGTGCCGCGGAACGGCGTCTACAGCTTCGAAGCGCGCTACAACGCGGGGGAGACCAGCTTCTACACGCCGGCGCGGTTGACGGATGCCGCCGCCGACCGGGTGGCCGAGGTCGCGATCACCGCACACGAGGCGCTCGGCCTGCGGCACCTGTCCAGAGTCGACCTCATCGTCGACCCGGATGGCGTCCCGTGGTTCCTCGAGGCGAATGTGCTCCCCGGACTCACCGAGACGTCGCTCGTCCCGCTCGCCATAGAGGCGGCCGGCTTCGACCTGGGCGCCGTTTACGTCGGACTCGCCGAGCAGGCGATCCGCGAGGCGAGCGCTCTCGCCGACTGAGTCGCGCGCGGCGCGCGATGTTTCACGTGAAACATGCGAGGTCCCTCTCGTCGCCGCTCTTCAGAGCTGCCGAAGGTTTCACGTGAAACTTCCCGCATCACTTCGCGTCCCGCTTGTTCACTGCCATGTTTCACGTGAAACATCGAAGCGGGCGGTTCTCCATGTTGGCTTGACGTCGTATCGTTTCAGGGCCATAGCCGTTCGCGTTGCCAAGCACCCGCAGTGCACGTGTATCGCAGCCTCAGGTGATCGCGCGTCGCGGCCCCCTGCCAGAACTCGACCTGCGACGGATTGACACGCCATAAGGTCCAGGTGGGGGACACCAGCTTCGGATCTGCCTCGATCCGGGCGCGCTGAGCCGCGATCAACTCCGCGTGCTGCGCCGGATCGGCCATTGGAGCGCTCTGCCGTTCGGTGAGCGCTAGTGCACGAGCGTCGGGATGTCTCGCCAAAAAGTCCTGTGCTGCCTCTTCCCGAGATCCTCGCGTCGCCTCGCCTCGAACGCGCACGGCGCGAGCGACCTCCGGCCAATAGAACGTCATGGCGCACCTCGGGTCGCCCGCGAGTTGGCTGCTCTTCGCAGACTCTGCTCCGGTGGCGATCTCCAGGCCGAAGTCTTCCGTCACGTCCTTCAGCATCACGACACGGGCATCCGGAGCGCCGTTCCCGTCCGCCGTCGAGAGGGTGACCGCCAGCGGCTCAACAGCTCCCGAGTCGATCGCGTGCAGAAGCCACTCGACGAAGAGGTCGCGCGGATTCCCCGGCGCCACCGCTGGATCCCAGTCGGGAGCCCTTCCAGTGACGGATGGCGTGGAACGAAGACGGTCGCGCAGTGTGCTCACCGCCCCGATCCTGCCACCTCCAGGCCGCACAACCGAGCCGTTCAACAGGACCATCGGCCGAATACAGGACAATCCGTCATGTTCTCGGCGGGAAAGGGCTTACTGTCATGTTGTTGGGGTCCCGGCCCGCCCCGCGCCCGCCGTTCAGCCGGCGTACGGGCCCTCGCCGATCTCGCCGAGGATGCGGTTCAGGTCCTGCACCGAGGCGAACTCGATGGTGATCTGCCCCTTCCGCGCACCGAGGGCGACCTTCACCCGCGTGTTCAGCCGATCCCCGAGGCGCTCGGCGATCTCGTCAAGGTGCGATTGACGCTTTCCGGCCGCCGGTCGGGGCTTCACCTGCTTGGGCGTCGCGCTCACGAGCGCCTCGGCGGCACGCACCGAGAGGTCCTCGTTGACGATCTTGTCCGCGATGCGCTGCATGGCATCCGTGTCGCCTGCGGCGAGGATCGCCCGCGCGTGCCCAGCACTCAGCACGCCCGCCGCCACCCGCTGCTGAACAGGGGACGGCAGCTTCAGGAGCCGGATCGTGTTCGTGATCTGCGGACGCGAACGACCGATCCGCCTCGCGAGCTCATCCTGAGTGATGCCGAAGTCGGCCAGTAACTGCTGGTACGCCGACGCCTCTTCCAGCGGATTCAGTTGCGACCGGTGCAGGTTCTCCAGCAGGGCATCCCGCAGCATGTCCTCGTCCGCGGTGTCTTTGACGACGGCCGGAATGGTCGCGAGCCCGAGCGTCTTCGTTGCACGCAGACGCCGCTCGCCCATGATGAGCTCGTACTTGCCAGGGAGACCCGACAAAGGCCGCACCACGACCGGCTGGAGCACGCCGACTTCACGGATGCTGGCGACCAGTTCGTCCATCGCCTCCTGGTCGAACTCGGTGCGAGGCTGCTGCGCGTTGGGCACGATGTCGTCGGGGGAGAGGTTCGCCAGCCGGGCCCCCGGCACGGCCAACAGACTGCCGGCCGAGTCCTCACCCTCGCCGGACGGTCCGCGATCGCGGAAGAACACGTCGACCGGTCGTTTCGTGTCCGTGTCTGCGGTGGGGATCAGCGCGCCGATTCCGCGGCCCAAACCCGTGCGCTTCGCTGCCATCGTGCTGTGCTTCCTCTTGCCTGCCGCTTCGCGGCCTCTGTCGTGTCCTGTGGTGCTGGTTGCGTCGGAGCGGTGATCTGCGCGCTCGTCAGCGCGGCGCCCCGCGCTTGGCGATCTCCGCCGCCGCCTCGAGATAGGAGAGCGCGCCGGGCGACCCGGAATCGTAGCTGATCACGCTCTGTCCGTAGCTGGGGGCCTCCGAGATGCGGACCGAGCGTGGGATGACCGCCTCGAGCACCTGCTTCGGAAAGTGATCCCGCACCTCGTCGGCGACCTGATGGGCGAGGTTGGTGCGCGAGTCGAACATGGTGAGCAGGATCGTCGACACTTGGAGCTTCGGGTTGAGATGCTTCTCGATCAGCGAGATGTTCTTCAGCAGCTGGCTCAGTCCCTCCAGCGCGTAGTACTCGCACTGGATCGGAATCAGCACCTCGGTTGCCGCCACGAAGGCGTTGATCGTCAGCAGCCCGAGCGACGGCGGGCAGTCGATCAGCACGTAGTCGATGCCCTCGGGGATCTCGTCGAGGAACGTGTGGAGCGCCCGCGAAAGGCGCTGCTCCCTCGCGACCATCGAGACGAGCTCGATCTCCGCCCCCGCCAGGTCGATCGTCGCCGGAACGCAGAAGAGGTCCGTCTGGTCCGGAGAGGTCTGCACGACGTCGGCCATGTCGGTGTCGTTGACGATCACGTCGTACACGCTGGGCGTGCCCTCACGGTGCTCGACACCGAGCGCGGTGGATGCGTTGCCCTGCGGATCGAGGTCGATCACCAGCACACGCGCGCCCGATCGGGCGAGAGCGGCAGCGAGGTTCACCACGGTGGTGGTCTTGCCGACCCCGCCCTTCTGATTCGAGATCGTGAAGATCCTGGTGCGCGAGGGCAGCGGGATCGTCGTCTCCTCGATGGCTTGGCGTCGGCGGCTCAGGTCGGCGACCTCGCTCGCAAGGGGAGTCGACATATCCACGGGCGCAGGTACCTCCGTGATTCTTCTTTTCGGATGTTTCACGTGAAACTCCGCTGACTTCAGACGAGCACCGTGGATCGTGCAGTGAGGCGGCGATCCCAACGACGTGCGATCACGGTGCGTCTCAGAGCTATCTCACTGTAGCCCGGATGACCCTGGTGACTTCGTCGACGACCCCGGACCCGAGAATCTCCACTCTCACGTCGTGGATGTGGAAACGTCGCACTTCCTTCGCCGCCGCGGACACCTCCGCCTCGGCGTTCGCGCCTTTCATGAGTACGAGCTCGCCACCGTCGCGGACCAGGGGAGCGGTCAATGGGATCAGCTTGCGAAAGGCGCTCACCGCTCGAGCCGTCACGTGGTCCAGTGACGACTCCAGCCGCACATCCTCCGCCCTGGCGCGCACGACGGAGACATTCGCTAACCCCAGCGCATCCTTCTGTTCGCTCAGCCAGGCGATCCGACGTTCCATCGGCTCGATGAGAACGAGCTGCACATCGGGTCGCGCGATGGCGAGGACGATGCCCGGGAGTCCGGCGCCACTGCCCACATCGCCCACCGATCCGCCTGACCGCAGCAGCGGAGCAACGACAGCGCAGTTCAGCACGTGGCGAGTCCACAGCCGTGGCGGCTCGAGAGGGCCGATCAGCCCGCGTTCCTCACCCTCGCGAGCAAGGGCATCCGTGAACGCGCGAGCAAGCTCGATCCGATCACCGAACAGCCCGGCCGCGGACGCCGGCTCGGGCTCGACGTCAGTCGTCATGTTTCACGTGAAACATCAGAACGGCGTGGTCCAACCGCGCTGCCTACGCGCGCGTAATGACGGTGTGGCGCTCGGATGCCTCGCCCACCGAGTGCGACGAGAAGCCACGGTCAGCGACCACGTCGTGCACGATCTTGCGCTCGTACGACGACATCGGAGGCAGAGCCGCCTGCGCTGCGCCCTGCTCCAGGCGATCGATCGCCCGGTCGACGAGAACGGCGAGCTCCTGCTTGCGCGCGTCGCGGGATCCGCCGATGTCAAGGATCAGACGCGAGAACGCACCTGTCTTCGACTGCACCGCGAGACGAGCCAACTCCTGAAGAGCGCTGACCGTCTCGGCGCGACTCAGCAGGCGAAGGGCCTCGGGATCCTCCGCGGAGACTGAGACGTACGGGCGATCATTCTGCACATCGATGTCGATGTCGCCGTCGAGATCGCAGATGTCCAGAAGCGCCTCGATGTAGTCAGCAGCAGCGTCGCCTTGCGCGTCGAGGCTCTGATCGTCCTCGGTCGTTGTGCTGCGAGTCGACGTGCCGGCGGCATCCTCGCCACCCAGTGCCTGCTGACCCGCATCCTCGATCGTCGATGTCTCGTCGCCGTGAACGGACGTCTCGTCTGTCATGCTCACTATTTCTTTCCCCCGGCCTTCTTGGCTCGGGCCTTGCTCATCGGCTGCTGTCGCTGCGTGGTCACCGGCTTCGCCGGGACCTCGTCGACGATGAGTACCGGAGCACCCTCCGGCGTCTTCAGCTTGCCCCTGCGAGCAAGCCTCGCCTCACGCGCCTTCTCGGCCTCACTGCCGGGCGTCGGCATGTTCCGGATAACCAACCACTGCTGACCCATGGTCCAGATGTTCGAGGTGAGCCAGTAGAACATCACGCCCAGCGGGAACGCGACACCGGAGAACAGGAAGACGAAGGGGAGCAGGTAGAGCAGGATGCGCTGCTGCCGGAACTGGGGGCTGGCCTTCGTCTCCGGCGACATGTTCTTCGAGACGATCTGCAACTGCGTGATGAACTGCGACGCCACCATGAGGATGACCATGGACGCTGCGATCAGCATCACCGACAGGCTGTAGTCCTTGCCGGCGACCATGAGGCTCCATTGGGAACCGAATGACGCGTTCAGCGGCGCACCGAGGAAGTTCGCGTCCTGGAACGACTTGAGCAGGTTCGCTCCGCTCAACAGGCCGACGCTGTCGTGTCCACCCTGCGCGTCGTTGAGCACGTGGAACAGGCTGAAGAACACCGGCATCTGCAGCAGCAGCGGCAGGCACGAGCTGAGCGGATTCGTCCCCGTGCGCTTGTAGAGCTCCATGGTCTCGCGCGACATGGCCTCGCGAGAGAGCTGGTCCTTCTTGCCCTTGTACTTGTCCTGGATCTTCTTCAGCTGCGGCGCGACCTCGAGCATGCGGCGCTGGTTCTTGATCTGCCGGACGAAGATCGGGATCAGCGCGGCTCGGATGACGGCGGTCAGGCCGACGATGGACAGCACCCACGTCAGACCAGCGTTCGGATCAAGGCCGATCGCGGTCCACAGCATGTGCCAGCCGATCAGGAGCAGCTGCACGAGCCACTCGATCGGCCAGAGGATCGTATAGATGAAGTCCACTTACTCGGTCATCCTTTTGCGTGGCCGCGTGCCACCACGAACCCGAAGGGTGTGACGGAGTAGCGGGGGGTCTTCTTGCGGGGAACATCGTCGACGCCGCCGGCGGCCCACGGGTGACACCGCGCGATGCGCACGATCCCGAGAGCCGTTCCGACAATCACGCCGTGCTCCTGAATGGCGCCCAGCGCGTACGCCGAGCATGACGGATAGTAGCGGCACACATCGCCGTACAACGGGGAGATCACCGCTCGATAGGCGCGCAGAAGCAGCACAGCGACGTTTCTCGGAAGAAGGAGAACGGTCGTCATCACGGCATGCATCGGGCGCCTACTTTGTCGACGGCTCGGCGGATCTCACTTTGCAGCGTAATCCAGGATGCCTGCGCGGAGGCTGGCAGAGCCCGCACCACGATCTCGCGGCCGGGCGAGACCTCCGGGAGCAGCTCACGACACACGGCCTTGAGCCTGCGTCGCACGGTGTTGCGAACGACAGCGCTGCCGACCGCCTTGCTCACGATGAACCCGAAACGGGCAGGCCCCGGTTCCGCGCCGGTACCGGGTGCCGTGCGCACGTAGGTGATCGTGTTCGGCGCGTGCACACGCGCTCCCTTGCGGACGGTCAGACGATAGTCGGCACCGCTGCGGATCCGATTCGCCTTGGCGAGCACCGCACTGAGTTGACTACGCGAACGGAGTGACTACGCGGAGAGCTCGGTACGGCCCTTGCGGCGGCGGTTCGCGAGGATCGCGCGGCCGGCACGCGTACGCATGCGCAGACGGAAACCGTGCACCTTGGCGCGGCGGCGGTTGTTCGGCTGGAACGTTCTCTTGCTCATCAGACAGGTCTCTCGATCGATGTTTTCAGTTCTCTTCGTGAGGCAGGCCTGCAGAGACACGTCTCGCGGCGCCGGAAGGAAGGAAGCTGTGCCGCTCGCTGCAGCGTGCGGGCAACCCATTAACGGTACGGGGTGGCATCCGCAAGGTCAAACCGGACGCCGGTGAACCGTTGATTATCCATACCGACAGGACTAAGCCTGGAGAGGCACGCCGGGAACGGCGCACATCCGGCTCGCACGATGATTTGAGCGTGCGGGCCCGATTCGTTAGCGTGACATGCGAAGTTATCCCCAGGTTGTGAATCGACCGCTGTCGAAGCCACGGACGGGCACGCAGAATGCCATTACGGCATTGGGGATAACGATGTGGATAAGAGCGGCCGGACCTGCTGCTTCGGCCGAACTGGTTCACAACGGGGTGGATCGGACTCGCCGTTGCCGGTGGTTCGTGGGAGTGATCTAGGGGAACTATGGCTGACGGCGATCCATCATTGACGAATGCATGGCGATCTGTGTTGTCGACGCTGGAAGCCGACGACCGGGTCACCCCGCAGCTGTATGGATTCCTCAGCCTCGTCGAGCCCAAGGGCATCATGGCCGGCACCTTCTACCTGGAAGTGCCCAACGAGTTCACCCGTGGGATGATCGAGCAGCGCTGCCGGGTTCCCCTGCTCAACTCGATCGGCCGGCTCGACGACACGCTCGCCGTGTCCAACTTCGCGATCGTCGTGAACCCGAACATCACGCACGACTCCCCTCAGCTGGAGCCCGAGCGGCTCGAGTCCAGCTACATCGACACACCCACCACGGTCAGCCAGCCGTCCGCGCCGGTCACCGACATCAGTGCGGCGCCGCGCAATCCGGACTCCCGGCTCAACCCGAAGTACAGCTTCGACAACTTCGTCATCGGTCAGTCCAACCGCTTCGCGCACGCGGCCGCCGTCGCCGTCGCCGAGGCTCCGGCCAAGGCCTACAACCCGCTCTTCATCTACGGCGACTCCGGCCTCGGCAAGACGCACCTGCTGCACGCGATCGGCCACTACGCGATGAGCCTGTACCCGGGCATCCGGGTGCGCTACGTGAGCTCCGAAGAGTTCACGAACGACTTCATCAACTCGATCGCCAACAACCGCGGCTCCTCCTTCCAGGCGCGCTACCGAAACATTGACATCCTGCTCATCGACGACATCCAGTTCCTGCAGCGAGCGGTCGAGACCCAGGAGGCGTTCTTCCACACCTTCAACACGCTGCACGACCACAACAAGCAGGTGGTCATCACCAGCGACCTGCCGCCGAAGCACCTCACCGGCTTCGAAGACCGGATGCTCACCCGCTTCGAGTGGGGCTTGATCACGGATGTGCAGGCACCGGACCTGGAGACCCGCATCGCGATCCTGCGCAAGAAGGCGCAGAGCGAGCGCATCCTCGTGCCCGACGACATCCTCGAGTTCATGGCGACCAAGGTGTCGAGCAACATCCGCGAGCTCGAGGGCACGCTCATCCGGGTCACCGCGTTCGCCAGCCTCAACAAGACACCGGTCGACATGAACCTCGTGCAGACCGTGTTGAAAGACCTGATCACGCTCGACGACGACAACGTGGTCGCGCCGGCCGACATCATCACGGCGACCGCCGACTACTTCAAGCTCAGCGTCGACGACCTCTACGGTTCGTCGCGGTCGCAGGCCATCGCCACGGCCAGGCAGATCGCGATGTATCTGTGCCGGGAGCTCACCAACCTGTCGCTGCCCAAGATCGGCCAGCTGTTCGGCAACCGTGACCACACGACGGTGATGTACGCGAACAAGAAGATCAGCGAGCTCATGAAGGAGCGTCGCTCGATCTACAACCAGGTCACCGAGCTGACCGCTCGCATCAAGCAGAACCATCGGTAACCGTCAACCGAATATTCACACTGTGGATAACCCTGGGGATAGTTAACGAATAACAGCCTCGGCGGTGTGAGCGGATGCCCGGGGCTTGTGAAATCCTTGTCGTTCAAAGGCGTCCCCCTACGCGGCTGCGGATGCCCTCCTCAACAATCCGTGGACAACTCACACCGATGTAGTTCCCGCTGGCCGCCTGCGATCCACCGAGTTATCCACAGTTTCCACAGCGGTTAAGCCGATTAAAAGAACAACTTCTTTAAGCAGCCGGACGACAACCTCAAGGACCCGCTCGATCGGTCACCCCTCGAAGCCACATGGTCTCGGCACTGCTCACCTGCCTCGCAGTAGCATGGAGCGGCACGCGCCCATCGGACGACAGGGGAGACGACGTTGAGGTTTCAAGCCAACCGCGATGTGCTGAGCGAAGCGGTCTCGTTCACCGTCAAACTTCTGCCCCAGCGCACGACGCTGCCGATTCTCAGCGGCATCCTGATCAGCACCACGGACGACGGCATCTCGCTCTCTGCGTTCGACTACGAGGTCTCCGCACACACCGAGATCTCCGCCGCCGTCGAGGAGCCCGGCACGGTTCTGGTCTCCGGACGACTGCTCGCAGAGATCGCTTCGAAGCTTCCGAATGCACCCGTCACATTCGCCACCGAAGAGAACCGCATCATCGTGAGCTGCGGAACCGCGAGCTTCACGCTGCTGTCCATGCCGGTCGAGGAATATCCCACGCTGCCGCAGATCTCAGGCGAGTCGGGGGTCGTGCCGGCCGACGAATTCTCCGAGGCTGTCGCGCAGGTCGCGGTGGCGGCATCCCGCGACGACGTCACTCCGGTGATCACCGGGGTGCAGCTCGAGATCGCCGAGAACCGCTTGAGCCTCGTTGCCACCGACCGCTACCGCGTCGCCGTGCGGGAGATCGACTGGGACGGATCGATCGGCCAGTCCAAGCCCTCCACTGCGCTCGTGCCCGCGCGCACGCTGCAAGAGATCGGCAAGACGTTCGGCCACAACGGGAACATCAACGTGACTCTCGTGGCCAAAGACGATCGTGAGCTCATCGCCTTCACTGCCGAGAAGAAGACCGTGACCTCCCTTCTCATCAAGGGCAACTTCCCTCCGGTGAAGCGTCTCTTCCCGGAGAGCGTCGACAATTACGCCGTGATCAACACCGCAGACCTGATCGAGGCGACCCGTCGCGTCTCTCTCGTCCTCGAGCGGGAGGCAGCACTACGGTTCACGTTCAACACGGACGGGCTGACGCTCGAGGCGATCGGATCGGAGCAGGCCCAGGCATCCGAGAGCATCGACGCTCTCCTCACCGGTGACGACACCGTGGTGTCGCTGAAGCCCCAATTCCTGCTCGACGGTCTCGGCGCGGTGCACTCGGAGTTCGTGCGCATCTCGTTCACGAAGACGGACAATCCGAACAAGCCGGGTCCCGTGCTCATCACGAGCCAGACCAGCAAGGAGCAGGCGGGAAGCGACAGCTACCGGTATCTGTTGCAGCCGAACCTGCTGTTGCGCTGACCCTCACGGTCAGAGGTTCGACTCACACGACGAAGGGCTACTCATGCACATCGGTCTCATCGGTCTCGGCAAGATGGGCAACAACATGCGTGCCCGGCTCGAGCGCAAGGGCATCGAGGTCACGGGGTACGACACGAATCCGGATGTCTCGGACGTCGCCACCCTCGCCGATCTCGTCGCCGCGCTTCCGGCGCCCAGAACGGTGTGGGTCATGGTGCCGGCCGGAGCGGTGACGGACAGCGTCGTGAACGACCTGGCCGGACTGCTCGAAGCGGGTGACCTCGTGATCGACGGCGGCAATTCCAAGTTCACCGAAGACTTCAAGCACGCGGCTCTGCTGTCGAAGACGGGTGTCGACTTCGTCGACGCCGGTGTCTCCGGCGGCGTGTGGGGCCTCGACAACGGTTATGGCCTGATGGTCGGCGGAAGCGACGCGCAGGTGCAGCGCGTCATGCCCGTGTTCGACGCGCTTCGTCCGGATGGTCCGCGCGACGAGGGGTTCGTGCACGTCGGTGAGGTCGGTGCCGGCCACTACGCGAAGATGGTGCACAACGGCATCGAGTACGCGCTCATGCAGGCATACGCCGAGGGGTATGAACTGCTCGACACGCGGAAAGACATCATCAAGGATGTCACCGGCACGTTCAAGGCGTGGCAGCGCGGAACCGTCGTTCGCTCGTGGCTGCTCGACCTTCTGGTGCGCGCGCTCGAGCAGGATCCGGAGTTCGAGCACATCGAGGGCTACGTGAATGACTCGGGTGAAGGACGTTGGACGGTCGAAGAAGCGCTGAACAATGCGGTCCCGATGCCCACGATCAGTGCGTCGATCTTCGCCAGATTCGTCTCGCGCCAGGAGGACTCGCCTGCGATGAAGGCGGTCGCCGCACTGCGCAACCAGTTCGGCGGTCACGCCGTGAAGGCCGTCGACTGACCCGAACAGGCGGTGGCCGATGCGTGTGACGCACCTGTCGCTCACCGAGTTCCGCAACTACGAGACCGCCGAGGTGCAGCTCGCGCCCGGGCCGAACCTGTTCGTGGGCAGCAACGGTCAGGGCAAGACGAACCTCGTCGAATCCCTCGTCTTCCTCTCCACCGGCGGCTCGCACCGCACGCCGATCGACACCGCGATGATCCGGCAGGATGCCTCGGCCGCTGTCATCCGGGTGCGCCTCGAGCATGACGGCCGCGCCGTGCTCCTGGAGCTGCAGCTGAACCGATCGTCGGCGAACAAGGCGATGGTGAACCGCACCTCGACGAGGCCTCGCGAGTTGGTCCGTTACCTCTCAACGGTGCTCTTCGCCCCGGAAGATCTGGCGCTCGTCAGGGGCGAACCCTCCGTGCGGCGCCGCATGCTCGATACCGTGCTGGTTCAGCGCACCCCGCGGCTGGCCGGCGTTCTCGCCGATTACGACCGGGTGCTGAAACAACGCAACACGCTTCTGAAGTCGGCGCGGGCATCCGGTGTGCGCGGATCAGCGTTGTCGACTCTGGATGTCTGGGACGAACGGCTCGTGACCCTCGGTTCGGAAATCATCGACGAGCGTTCCAGACTGATCGACGAGCTGCGCGAGCCGGTGCGAGACGCCTACCGCTCGGTCGCGGGCGACGACCACGACCCACGGCTTGTCCCGCTGCTCTCGGTGGATGGCGCAACCCCAGACGATGACGACGATTCGGCGCCGCGAACGGAGCGCGACGGAACGGCGGAGGCTGGATCCACCCGCGAGCGGTTCGCGGCAGCGGTCGCACGACTTCGGTCACGCGAGCTCGAGCGCGGCGTCACGCTGGTCGGCCCGCACCGCGACGACGTGTCGTTCCAGCTCAACGGCTTGCCGGCGAAGGGTTACGCGAGCCACGGCGAGTCGTGGTCGTTCGCGCTTTCGCTGCGGCTGGCATCCGCACAGCTGCTGCGCGAGCACTCGACCACCGGTGACCCCGTGCTGATTCTCGACGACGTGTTCGCGGAGCTGGACCAGAAGCGGAGGGCGCGGCTGGCGGCAGCCGTGCATGACTTCGAGCAGGTTCTCGTCACCTCGGCGGTGCTCGACGACGTGCCCGATGCGCTGCGCGCCCACACCGTGCACATCGAGGCCGGCCGCGTCATCGAGCCCGGGAAGGACGACACCGAGGATGCGCCGGCGGAGGAATCGCTGGGATGAGCGAGGCATCCGACTTCTACCGCCACCTGAAGGAGCTGTTCGGTGCGGATCCCGCGCGCGGTCAGCGGCGGAGCGCGCGGACGACGCGCACGGAACGATCGGGAAGTCAGCCGTTCGAGCCGGGTAGGGAACCTCGTGGACTCGGTGGTGTGATCGATTCCCTCA
>NZ_JBQCIE010000144.1:0-4454 GCF_051954055.1 Humibacter sp.
CGCTTCGAGTGCGCACGCGAGGTGGCCGCAGTGGAAGCAACGGCGGCGGTCACAATCCCTGCACTGGAAAGAGCCGCCGACCGCCTCCGGGGCCTTTAGCCCACAGGGTCGGTCGACATGTCGCGGTGCCGACAGGCGGTCCTCTCCCCGCCACTTCTTAAGCTGACCTTGAGGATCCGCTAGTAGTGCCCCAGGTGCGTCTTGAGCTTCCGCGGCCACAGTGGATACCGGCGAAACCGAAACGCCCTTGACCAGGCGGACGACCCCGAACGCCCGCCTGGTCATGCAACAAATGAGCATTCGCCCAAACACCGAGAGACTCAGCCGATGAGGAACCGCGTGTGAGCACCGACAGCCGGTACGAGGAGCGGGCGCTCGTGGACAGCACGGTGCTCACGACCCTCGCCGACGAACTGCAGGGCCGTGACGAACTCGCGGTGCGTTTCGCCGCGGAATTCATCGCCGACCTGCCAGCCCGATGCGCACGGATGCACACTGCCTGCGACACCGGCGACCGCGAAGCCCTCCTCCAGGTCGCGCTGAGCATCCGGGCGAGCGCACACATGGTGGGTGCAGGGCTGCTGGCGGCGAATGCTCAGGCGTTGCGACTCCTCGCGCTCAGCGCATCATTGACCGAATGCGCAGCACAGGTGAGCGTGGTCGAACGCTCGGCGGACGCCTCGGTCGTTGCGCTCATCCGCATCATCGCGGGATTCCGCCGTCGGTGAGCGGGTTTATCGGGACGGCGACATGCGGTACCCGACTCCGCGAACGGTTTCGATCCATCTCGGCTTGCCTGCGCCGTCACCGAGCTTGCGGCGCAGGTTCGCCATGTGAACCTCCACGTTTCTCGCGTCGGAGGCGCTCATGTATCCGTATCCCGATTCCTCGTACCGCATGGCGTCCGCGAGAGTGAGCTTTCCGACAACCCGGCCCTGTGCCTCCATCAGACATCGGAGAAGCTCGAACTCGCTACGGGTGAGGTCGATGGACTCGCCGTCGCGGTGCACGAGGCGCGACTCGGGATTGAGTCGGAGCCCGTCTTGGACGAGCCACTCATCGGAGAGCGCCGGTTCCTCTGGCGCCGCCATCTGAGGAGCCGGTTCGCCGCGCGGACGACGGAGCATCGCCTCGACGCGGGCCCGCAATTCGCGTGGCCGAAACGGTTTGCTGAGGTAGTCATCCGCTCCTGCCTCCAAGCCGAGCAGGATGTCGATCTCCTCGTCGCGTGCGGTCAGCATGACGATGTAGGTAGAGCTGAATTCCCGGATGTGCTTGGCCACCTGCAGGCCGTCCATGCCGGGCAGCGAGATGTCAAGAGTGGTGACGATGGGATCCCACTCACGGACAGCCGCAACGCCGGTGCCGCCGTCCGCGGCGCAATGCGTCTCGAATCCCGCTTGCTCGAGAACCGTCTCGACCAGATTGCGAATGTCAGGATCGTCTTCGATGACAACCGCGACCTTTGACATGGTGCTCCCCCCGAATGGAGTCCCGACACGTTGATGCCGACGTTTGCGATGTATTGCAATGGGTCGGCTACTCAGTCATGAGATTAGCCGCTTCCCATCTCACGCCCGTCAGCGGGGCGATGAACCGTCGTCACCCGTTCTGGTGACAGTGCCGGGCCAGCCAGTCTCGCTAACATCGTGGTCGCTGCCTTCGGGCAGCTTCGGCCATCTCGGGGGCTACATGGGACGGCGGTGATCCCACCACGTGTACGGGATCGTACGGCGCAAGAGACCATGGAGGAGGGCGATGGTGACCGCGATAACCGCGCCAGCCATTCGCCCTCCTCATAGGCTTCTCGCCCCACAATGGGGGTCGGCCAACGGATCGCGTGATGCTCATGCCTGCGCGGAGAATGGGAAGGGCTCTCGGGGGTTGAGTCAACGCCCTCAGAGTCCTGCCTCGCGGCGATCCCCGATGCTTCGCGCTGAGGTAGTGCGGAGCCGGTCCTAGCTCCCTGAGGTGACGGACCGGTTCCGCATCTCGCGTCCGCACCGCACTTTCGTTGCCCGCGCGGCGCGACACGCCCGAGTTGCACGGGCTCGTCGAATCTGGCAAACTTTTGGGGTTCAACATTTCGGTCCTGCGCGTCTGCGCGCGGATCTCCGAATCACTGCCAGGCAGTGCATAGCCGCTTCGAGCCGGCTGATCCTCGCAAGGATCGAGCCCTCGTGAGTTCAGGTTAGGCCGCGGGCAGAAGAACGAGCTTAATCGACATCCGAGAGCCCATGGGCTATCCATGTGCTCTGCGAGGGCGACACGCCCGAGCGCGGGGGTCGGTGAGGGGCGAGGGATGCCCGGAGCGCGAGCAACCGGCATCCGAGGAGCCTTTGACAGATAAACAGCGGCGGCACCACGTGGCGCCAGCGAAACGTGACGGTGCGAACAGCACCGAACGCGACGCGTCCAATGCGGCTCTGACTGCCGTACGACGCCTGAACAGTAGAGAGAGAGTCAGATATGGCGGGACAGAAGATCCGCATCCGGCTTAAGTCGTATGACCACGAGGTCATCGACACCTCGGCGCGCAAGATCGTCGACACGGTGACCCGTGCCGGTGCTCAGGTCGTCGGGCCGGTGCCGCTCCCCACCGAGAAGAACGTGGTGTGCGTCATCCGTTCGCCCCACAAGTACAAGGACAGCCGCGAGCACTTCGAGATGCGCACGCACAAGCGGCTGATCGACATCATCGACCCGACGCCGAAGGCCGTCGACTCGCTCATGCGTCTCGACCTGCCGGCCGACGTCAACATCGAGATCAAGCTGTAGGGGTCCATCCATGTCTACTACTGAGACCAAGACCGTCAAGGGTCTGCTCGGCAAGAAGCTCGGCATGACCCAGGTGTGGGACGAGAACAACAAGCTCATCCCGGTGACCGTCGTCGAGATCACCCCGAACGTGGTCACGCAGATCCGCACCCCCGAGGTCGACGGCTACAGCGCCGTGCAGATCGCCACGGGCGCCATCGACCCGCGCAAGGTGAACAAGCCGGCCACCGGCCACTTCGAGAAGGCGGGCGTCACGCCTCGCCGCCACCTCACCGAGGTGCGCACCGCGGATGCCGCCGACTACACCGCGGGCCAGGAGCTCACCGTAGAGGGCACCTTCGAGGCCGGCCAGAAGGTCGACGTCGTCGGAACCTCGAAGGGTAAGGGCACCGCCGGTGTGATGAAGCGTCACAACTTCCAGGGCGTCTCCGCCTCTCACGGTGCACACCGCAACCACCGCAAGCCCGGTTCGATCGGCGCATCCTCGACCCCGAGCCGCGTGTTCAAGGGCATGCGCATGGCCGGTCGCATGGGCGCTGAGCGCGTGACCGTGCTCAACCTCACGGTGCACTCGGTCGACGCCGCCAACGGACTGCTGCTCGTCAAGGGCGCGGTCCCCGGCGCTCGCGGCCGCATCGTCTTCGTCCGCAACGCAGTGAAGGGAGCGTAGTCACATGGCTACCTCGATCGATGTTTTCGACGCTGCCGGCAAGAAGTCCGGTTCCGTCGAGCTGCCCGCGGAGATCTTCGACGTTCAGGTCAACGTCCCGCTGATCCACCAGGTCGTCGTCGCGCAGCTCGCCGCCGCGCGTCAGGGCACGCACAAGACCAAGAACCGCGGTGAGGTCTCCGGCGCCGGGCGCAAGCCGTTCAAGCAGAAGGGCACCGGTCGTGCCCGCCAGGGCTCGATCCGCGCACCGCAGATGACCGGCGGTGGCATCGTGCACGGCCCGACGCCGCGCAGCTACGCGCAGCGCACCCCGAAGAAGATGATCGCCGCCGCGCTGCTGGGCTCGCTCAGCGACCGCGCACGCGGTGAGCGCATCCACGTGGTGGAGTCGCTCGTCGCCGGCGAGACGCCTTCGACGAAGGCCGCCGTCTCGCTGCTGGAGAGCATCGCGACCTCGAAGCACGTGCTCATCGTCACCGAGCGCGACGACGTCACCGGCGTGAAGAGCGTTCGGAACATCCCGACCGTGCACACGCTGTCGTTCGACCAGCTGAACGCCTACGACGTGCTCGTCTCCGACGACATCGTCTTCACCAAGGCTGCTTTCGACGCCTTCGTCGCCAGCAAGTCCGCGAAGAAGGAAGAGGTGAACGCGTAATGCCCGCCATCAACAAGGACCCGCGCGACGTCATCATCGCTCCGGTCGTGTCCGAGAAGAGCTACTCGCTCATCGACGAGGGCAAGTACACGTTCCTCGTCGACCCCCGCTCGAACAAGACCGAGATCAAGCTCGCGATCGAGAAGATCTTCAAGGTCGAGGTCGCATCCGTCAACACGCTGAACCGCCAGGGCAAGACGCGCCGCACCAAGTTCGGTATCGGCAAGCGCAAGGACACCAAGCGCGCCATCGTCACCCTCAAGTCCGGTTCCATCGACATCTTCACGGCTGTCGGCTAGGGAGCAAGGGAACAACTATGGCTATTCGCAAGTACAAGCCGACGACCCC